>NZ_JBHSLU010000104.1:0-84453 GCF_042655245.1 Allobosea massiliensis
ACCCGAAAAACGACCGCTGTTCCATCGCAATCCGCCCCGTGCGCCGAGGGGAGATGGAATCATAAAATCAGCAAGCGCGGTAGGTTCTTGCGGGTGTCCAGCTGATTTTCGTGGCCCATTCGATGGGCGGCCTGGTCGCCCGATACTACGTCGAGTGCATGGAGGGCTGGAAGCTCACCCGGTCGCTGGTGACCTTCGGGACCCCCTTCCGAGGATCTGGAAACGCCCTTGGTTTCCTCGCGAACGGCTTCGTGTGGAAGAGCGGTCCATTCTCGCTGTTCGACGGCACTGAGGCCCTTCGCTCCTTCGATTCGGTCTATCAGCTTCTGCCGATCTATCCCTTCGTGAACGATGGCTCGAAGCTCGTGCGCCCGGCCGAGATCGACATACCGAACCTGGACAGGGAGCGGGCGTCGGCGGCGCTCGGGTTCCACGACGAGATGACAAAGGCTTACGAGCTCAACCGGGAGCTCGATGCCTATCGTTCCGCGGGTACCAAAATCCGTGCGGTCGTCGGGGTCGACCAGCCCACCGCGCAGTCGGCGACCATAACAGCAGACATGGTCGAGACCTCCACGATGTACGAGGGCGAGGAGATATCGGGCGATGGCACGGTGCCCCGGGTATCCGCCTTCCCTATCGGGTATCAAGAAAGCGGCGTCACCTACATCTCCGCGACGCACTCCGCGCTGCAGAGCGTCGCGAACGCCCTTGAGCATCTGAGAGGCGTCCTGACGGCGACCCAGATCGACTTCGACAAATTCCGGGCCGACCCGATTGGGCCTGGATCGATATCGCTGGATCTACCTGACGCGTTCGACGGCACGGCGCCGGCCGCGTTCAGGCTCCGCACCAGCGCGAACGTTCAGGCGGTATCAGGCTTGGTCGAGCGCCTCGACGGAACCCCGAGGCAATGGAGGCCGACGCTGATGCGGGTCGGGCCCAACGAGTATGCGGGCGAGCTCGCGCTGCCGGCCGGTCTGTATCGTTTTTCCGCGTCTCCCACGAATTTCCGGCCCGCCAGCGATATCTTCCTCGTCGCGGGAGCGTACGCGAACTCATGACGTCGGACTTGGATTGGAGCTGGCGTTGGGCGCCCGAGCTAAATCTGCGAGACGGGCGTTTCCGCGTCGGGATGAACGATATGGGCGGCCCCTCACTGGAAGAGGAGGCGTGGAGCTCGATCCGGCTCGCGATCTACCGGCTGGTGGCGGACATCTATCGCCTCGATATCGTTCGTGACGGTTCGAAGATAACCCTCACCGGTGAAGTCACCCGTGACGATGTCAAGGCGACGATCGAGGAGTCGATGCGGCGCCACGGAGTGGATGTCGACAACCAGCTCGTCGTCGCCGCGCCGTTCAAACCGGCCGGCGACATCGAGTTTTCCGCTCGGACTACTGCGCTGTCCGGGCCCACGCCGACGAACTCGATTTGCCGATTTCCGGACGTCCGCAAGGTCTCGGAGGCGATCCCCGATGAGGAGTTCGTATTCACCGTCGACCTGACGGTGGGCGATCCAGGTGACGGCGCGTCTATATCGATAGACGGCGTACCGCCCGACTGGAGCTCATTGGAGGTCGAGGCCGAGGTCGTCAGCAACGCGCTCGTTTTCGAGGAGGGCGAAAGCGTAAAGCCGGTAGGGATCAAAGCCGACGAGAGCTCCGTGGCGGCGGAATTCAGGGCTCTCCTGCGACCCATGCCCGGCGCAGTCTCGTTCGAGATACGGATCCTGTTTTCTTTCAAGGGCCGTCACAGCGGCATGACCCGCAAAACCTTCGACGTCGAGGCGAAGCCGGGCCCCATCGGCGAGCCGGTCGCGGTCGCCAAGCCTGCGGCGGTCGTCATCTCGCCTTCGGCACGGCCTCCGACGTTGACGATCCGCATAAGCGACATCGGCGGCGGCAGATATCACTGGTCGTCCATCGCGCCGCAAGGCGTTGGGAAGGGTCCTCGCGATGGCACGATCGAGCTGGAGGATGCCCGGGAATTTGCACGCGACCTGATCGGCAGGTGCCCGCACATGGCTCCCGGGAAGCATCGTAGCCAGCTGCGCGGAATAGGCGAGCGCATCTGGCGGACGACGCCCGAGCGCTTCCGGGGACTGATGGCGGCGATGCGACAGAAGTACGGATCGGAATTCCCGATCCAGATCATCACCGACGAGACCTTCGTACCTTGGGAGATGATGTTTCCGACCGACGACTCGGGGATCGCCGATCCCACCCATCTCTTCCTCACCCATCCGATGGCACGCTGGTTCAATGCGCACGACGCCGTCGTTCGCGACAGCCTGCCCAAAGGCGCCGTGGCCTGCTTCGTGCCCGAATACGAGGACGGCTCCGCGTTGCCGAGCACGCTCAGGGAGGCGGCGTGGTTCGAGCGGGAGCTGGGGGCCGTGCGTCCCGAAGCGAGCTGCGATAGCTTCAACGGGTATCTCGGCCCCGAAATGCCGCCGACGACCACGGCGATCGTCCACTTCGCCGGCCACGGACGCGCGAAGGATGGCAGCGCCGCCTCGGCGATCCTCATGACGGATGACTGGGTGACGTCCGACGAGATCCACGGAGGCGTGAAATTGGGCGAACGCGACGGCAGTTACGTGATCCTCAACGCTTGCGCTGTCGGGGCCGAACAGGCGCAGCTGGGCGTGCTCGACGGTTTCCCGAGCAGCCTAGCCAGCCGCGGCTTCCGGGCCGTTCTGGCACCCATCTGGTCGGTCCTCGACAGCCAGGCATCCCAGATCGTCTGCGATCAGGCCAAGTACCTGATGGACGGGAAATCTCTCGGGGTATCGGTCCGCGACGCCCGGGCGACGCACTACAACGCGTCTTCCACCCCGTATGCGTACATCTGCTACGGCGACGTGATGGCAAGGATCGCGTAGCTCAGGTGTCGATCGCGATGGCCGGGGTTTCCACTCGCACGCGGGTTGGGACCTTCGCCGAGACCTCGGTCCAAAGATCTCCCGGCTTCGCCTCGGGGGTGCGGATCGAGACGATCAACGAGAACCGGACCGGCACGTCCGTCTTGTCGAAGGTGGCTGTGTCGCCCCACCAGCCCCGAACCGGCGCGACGACAATGCCGTCGCGGTCCACCAGCTGATAGGCGGGCCCCTGCCAGACGTCGTGATGCAGCGTTCCCCGCTGCCTCGCTCCGAAGCCGAGCATCCATCCCGAGTCCACCGCAGGCGAGCTGAAGTCCCCGCCGAGCGCCAACTCGTTGGCGCGCCTTTGGGTCGTCTCATGGCTTTCGCCATATCGCCGGAGGTCGAACCTCAGCCGGTGGGAGGGATAGCTCTCGATCCGATCGCGGGACACGGCGTGAGGATCGGGATCGACGAAGAATGACAGCGTCACCCGCATCTCGACCTCGGTGTTCTGGAGGCTCCGGAGAACGTCCGACGGCCAGGGCAGCTTGAAGTACTTCATCTCTTTCAGCCTCGGCGCCGACGCGCCTTCCGCGTAAGGGATCAGCGTATCCTCGGCGATCAACGTCAGCGCGTTCCGAGCGCTGTGGAACAGGCGCTCCTCGTTCGGAACGCCCCAACCGAACCGGCTCAGCAGCAGCCTCCTCGCCTCCAGGCGTCCCATGCCAGCGCCCACGGCTTCGTCGAAGTGAGCCCGCATCGCCGGCGTCCATTCGGCCGAGTTCACGAGCATGGCCCGCAGTGTCTCGGGCCTAAAACCGGGATAGCTGGCGAGCAGCCTGCCTGCGAGCCCGGCGGCGGCCGCCGTCGCCGCGCTCGTCTCTCCTACCAGCGCCAGCGGCCTCCCAGAGCCCGCGCTGGAGGTCGTGAGCACGAAGTGCCGCGGAGAGGGTTGGCAGTAGAGGTTGTCCTCGTCGACCACGAAGTTCCCGCCCTCCATCACGATATCGGGCTTGGTCGGGATGACGTCCGGCTTGTCCGCCCGGGAGTTCTGGGGCCAACCCTGGGCCGTCCGGGACGAGGGAGCCAGGTTGCCCGGCTGCGCGACGAGCTCCGCGCCCTCGTCCGGCAGGCTCTTCAGGCTGGCTCCGCCGACCGACAGCGCGTTCAGCGCCTGCGCCGGCGCCTGGATGCCGAACTCCGCATTCCAGAGCACGTAATCGGCGAGCTGATACGGCTCGCTGGGGGTGTGGGGTGCGTTGCCGACCGCGGCGACGAACAACCTCGTGTCCCTGCCGTCCCCGAACGCGAGCTTGTCGAGCACGGCCGAGGAGCTGGTGGGACGCCCGTCCTCGCCTTCTCCCTCGGCGGTCTGTGCGAGGCAATAGACACGGGGACCTTTCGTCGTCTCGACGATGTTGACCGCCCGTTGGATGGCGTCGCGAGCGGGAAGCGGGGGCGCACCTTCGGGCGCGGTGACGACGACGGATTCCAACCGGGTCGCGACCGGGACGGGAGACTTGTCCCGCGGCAGGGCGGCTATGTCTCCGAATTGGACGATGCCCGCCATCTTCGTGCCGTGGCCCTGATGATCCTCGGGCTCCCAGCGATCGTCGGCGGAATGGCATCGCGTGGATGGCAGCGCCGCGCTCAGCAGCGGATGCGCGCGCATCACTCCGGTGTCCAAGACGGTGACGACCGGCGCGTTGGCGGCGGGTCCATGCATGCGGGCCGCGAGATCCGAGATGGCGGCGGCCCGATCCTCGGGCACCATCTCGAAATAATCGGCGATGAAAGAGGAGGCGCTTCGGAGTTCCAGCACGGCCGCACTTGCGCGGACGATATCCTGGATTTCCGCCGCCGTGGCCAAAAGCGTTCTCACCCGGGTGTCGACGAATTCCGAAGGCCGACCCCGGTTGGCGACCCCGAGATTTGAGACCGCGCTCTCGAAGGACTCCTCGAAGCTGGATCTCGTCCAGACCTCCCAAAGCAGCTTCGACGTCTTCCGCGGGAACGGGTTGTGCCGGTCGGTCCAAAGATCCCGCAGGGTGGTCGGGCGGATATGCGCCCCGGTCTCGAACAGCTTGAAGTGCGGTGGGCGGCGGGCGGCGCCCTCCTCTTCGTCGTCCTCCTCGTCGTTCGACAGGACGTCGTCGTCGGGTCTTTCCCAGGCGCCGTACCTCTCCAGCGCGGCCCGGACTGACTTGAGGGTGCTCCCGGTCAGGAAAAAGGTCGCGATGTCCTTGGGCTCGTTGGCGTTGCCGTCGCCCACGACGGAGCGCTGCACGTTGAAGGCCCCCAATCCCCGGCCGGCCCGGCCCTTGCCCACGAGGAGCCTTTCGCCGATCCTGCCCTCGACCGTGACCGGCATTCCTCGACGCGAGTAAGGAAGCCCCGCCTTGCCTTGGGCGGCGCGATACGCCTTCAGATCGGCGACCGCGGCGTCAAGGTCGGCCCTCAGGCTTTCCGCGTGCCCAGCCCTGTCGGGGATCTCCGGGACCGGCTTGCTTCCGCCCCGGCCGGGCGATCGAAAATCGACGGATGCGACGCCGAGGCCGCGGACGTGGATGTGGCGTTGGCGCCTGACGTTATCGGCCATGTTCGTGTTTGCTTGCCATCCCCGGGAATCATGGCAAGCATATCGTTAATCCGAATGGATTGAAGCCCGATCCCTCAACGCTTGGTTGACGAGTTCGGTCGTCAGCACGCCGTCGTTGTCCAACACGGCGTCGCGCGCCGCATCGCCAGCGGCTGCCACGAGATCCGCCTGGCTCAGACCGTCGACGAGGCCGTCGATCCCGGGCCAATCTATCGGGTCGAGATCGAACGCCAGAAGATGGTTTCGAAGGACCTGGCGGGCCTCCTCGGCGGTCGGCTTCGCGTAGACGAACACCGTGTCGAAGCGCCGAAAGATCGCGGGATCCAGCAAGGTGCGGTGGTTCGTGGCGGCCACGATCACGCTGCCGGAGCGATCCTCCTCAAGGAACTGCAGGAACGAGTTCAACATCCGGCGGGCCTCGCCGACGTCGTTGTCGGTGGCGCGGCGCGCAGCCAGCGCATCCACCTCGTCGAAGAAATAGACGCCCCTGGCCGAGTGCATCGCGTCGAATATCAACCGCAGCTTCGCGGCGGTCTCGCCCATGAACTTGGTGATGACGCCGTCGAGTAGGATGGAGAAGAGCGGCAGTCCCAACTCGCCCGCGATCGCCGACGCCGTCATGCTCTTCCCGGTTCCCGGCGGGCCGGAAAACAGGAACTTGCGCCTCGGCGTCAGGCCGCTTTCGCTCAGCGCCTTCGCCTCTCTGTGCTCCCGCACGATACGGCGAATGCGACGCGTCAGATCCGCCCCCAAAACGAGGTCGGAGAGATGAACATCTGGATAGGCCGCGCGAACGAGACCAGCAAGCTCGCCGCGCGGGGATGCAATCGGAACCGGGCGATTGGTGCCTCGGCCGTTTGGGCTGGGACGAACGCGCGCCACCGTCGAGCGGATCTCGTCGGCGACACGGGTCTTGCCTGAGCGAGCGGCATCATCAGCCACATGCTCAGCCACCGAGAAGAACTGATCGCTGTCACCCGCCGCGTGGCTACGGATGAGGGCGAGCACCTGCTGAGAGCTTGCCATCGTGGGCTCCTATTCCTTGGGTCGATTGAGGTCCAGTGCGACCTTCAACGCTGCTGACACGCGAGGGGCTAGTTCAACTAATTTCTGCAATAATAGCAAAAAATCTTCGGCCGACTCTTTCCCTTTCCTTCGGCGACCGACCGCTCGCGCTGCGGCCCCCTCCCTCAGGCCTTGCCGAGCAAGATCCGACAAACCTTTTGAAAAAGCCTTTTCCTCCATCGAACGAAGGAGCGTTGACGGACTGCACCCGATCGAGTTGGCGAAGGCGGAGAGACTCGCTCCGCTTGCAGCGCATGCCCCTTCGATCTCCTTCGCAAGAGCGACATCTTCTTTTCGCTTTGGTCTACCGCGCATTCTGCGGCAATAGCATTAAATGCAAATTTTGCAAAACAAATTAAACTTGGCAGGTTGGCTCGTAGTAGGGCACTCGTGTGGGGCGTGCTGGCAGTTCGAGGTCGTCTTAACCCGCGCGAGTGAACGCGAGAGAGAAGAACGAAACCTAGCCGGTAAAGCTCGTTTTCCGGCCCCGACCGGTTCACTGAAACAGGACAAGCGACGCATCTTCGATGATGCCACTGAACCGAATTTCGCCGCCGAAGTGCATCGGGCGGCTGCGCCCCGCTTCGGCGGGCGGCGATATGGCTTGCCGTCGCCGCGAGGTGCTGGCTGCGCAGACGTTCTCTCGCATAATGAATCCTAGCTACCGCCCAACCTATCCCATCTGGTCGAGCAGGCGGGATGGGATTTGCATGCTTTGGTCATCGATGACCTTCACCCGAGGTGGCCGACCCAAACGGTGTAACCGCCGCTGATTTCGAATGTCCGCTGTCCGGCTGCACCTCAACGTCCGGGAGTGGCGCGGCGCCGTCTTGAGGCATTCGCCCGATTTTCTCGACTATCTTCGGTTTCGCGCCGATCGAATCCATCCTCCGGATGCCTGCACCAAATGTCCGACACACGCTTGTCTGCCGACAGCGGGGCATCCTCACCCTTCGCTGCGCAAAAGCGTCTTTATTGCTTTTGCTTGAGCTGAAGCAGCCGAAATCAGAAGGCCTTGATCGGATCCCGCCAGCGCGAAACGAGCTCCGATGCCGATAAAGATTTCAAGAAGCGCCGGAGTGTAAGCCCCGCCTATGCCCATCGCCTTGCCATGCCTCCGACAGGCACTCGATACACGCTTCGCAGCTTCGATGATGCGCGGATGGTCGCGCTCGTCCGGGATGCCCATCTCGGCCGACAGATCCCCAACACCGAGCAGCAGGATGTCGATACCGGGTGTCGAAGCGATGGCTTCGGCATTCTCGATCGATTCGGGCGATTCCAGCATCACCGTGAGGAGAATCTCCTCGTCGCTGAGCCGCTGAGCCTCGCCCATGGCCGGCGGCGCGAAGCCGAAGAGCGCGGGCGGGCCGCCCCAGCTTCGGCGGCCGATCGGCGGATAGCGGAAGGCATCGACGATCGCGCGCGCCTTTTCCGCTGTGTCGACATGAGGAACGATCAGGCCCTGCGCGCCATTATCGAGGGCTCGGGTGCCGTCGTGAAAAGCGTCGGGGCCGATCTGCACGATCGGCGTCACACCGGTCGGGAGCGAGGCCAGGCACAACTGGCCTATCTCCTGCGTCGAGAATGAACCGTGCTCCCCGAGGATGAAGAGCCAGTCATAGCCGGCCGTCTTTGCCAGGATTGGCGTCGCAGCGGTCCTGAGGTGGTAGACGCCCAGCCCGATCGCGAGCTCTCCCGCCGCGAGCAGTCGCTTGGTCCGGTTTTCGAAGAGCATGATCCATCCTGACTTCTGAGGAGCGCTGCGGCCTGCGCCACTCCGCGCAGAGCGATCACCGCTATTGCGCGATCCAGACATCGGCGAAATTGCCATTGACGCCGTCGGCGGTGATGCTGTGATCGCGTACTTTCCGCGCCCCGACAGTGAATTCCTGGATCGTCACGAGATTGACCACCGGAATGTCCCTCGAGACGATCTTCTGGAATTCCACGAAGAGATCGCGCCTTTTTGCCTCATCCGGCTCGATCGCGGCAGCTTCGAGCAGCCGGTCGACCTCGACATTTGAATAGTGCGAGCCGTTCGAGAAGGGCACGCCCGGCTTGAAGCTCTGCGACCAGTAGATGCGCTGCACGCCCACGGTCGGATCGAACAGGTTGCTCATGCCGGTGACGTGAAAGGCGAAGTCGCGCTCCGTGAAGATCCGCCGCACATAGGAGCCGAAATCCTGTGCCCGAACGGTGACGCGAATCCCGATTTTGTCGAGCGCGTCGCGCAGGAAGTTGGCGACTGCGCCGTAGTCCGAGGCGTAGGGATTGTAGTCGAGCGGCAGGGAGAAGCGCGCGCCGCCTTCCTTGCGCGGGTAGCCGGCCTCGTCGAGCAGCTTCTCGGCGCGGGCAACGTCGAAACCGTATTGCTCGATATCGTTGGTATGGAAGCGAGCGAGCAACGGGCTGATCGGGGAGACGACCGGGCTCGCATAGCCGAGATAGACCACCTCCGCGAGCTGGACGCGGTTGATCGCATGCGCGACGGCCTGGCGGACGCCCGCATCGGCGAGATAGGGATTGTCGAGGTTGAATTCGAGCCGGCGCCCGTTCGCGTTGTAGGTGTAGCCCTCGCTCGTCGCCGTCAGATTGGGGAGCTTGCGCAGCCTGTCGAGGTCCGCGAGGGGAACGGGGTTTTCGCTGGCGAGATCGACCTCGCCTGCTTCGAGCGCCGCGGCGCGCGCGCCTGCGTCAGGAATGAAGCGGACGGTCAGGCGATCGATATGGGGCTTCGAGGTGTCCCAGTAGTCGGGATTGCGCACGAAAGTGGCATGGCTGCCGCGGACCCAGTTGGAGAAACGGTATGGGCCGGTCCCAACAGGGGCGGTATTCGCACGGTTCTTCTGGACGTCGCCGTCCTTGTAGAGATGCGCGGGAACGATTGGCGATTCCGAGGCGGCGAGCGCGTAGAGAAGATAAGGAGCGGGCTTCGACAGGACGATCGTCACCGTGTGCGGATCTGCGATCTCGATGTCGGTGACGTTCTGGAAGACCGTTCGGCCCCGCGGATGGGACTTTTGCAAGATTCTGATCGAAGCGGCCACATCCTCGGCCGTGAAATTCTTGCCGTCATGCCAGCGGACTCCTTGGCGCAGCGTGAAGGTGTAGCGCGTACCGGTCGGATCGATCGACCATGCGGTCGCGAGCTGAGGTTTTGGATCGAGCTTTTCATCGTAGGACAGCAACCCCTCGATAACCTTGGCGCTGAGCTTGCGCTCGGAGCCCCCCGTCGTCGTCAACGCCACGAGCGTCGTCGGCTCGGGCGAGACGGCCAGGGTAAGGGCTCCCCCGCGCTTCGGGGTCCCTGGAGCGCTCTGGGCCAGGGCCGGGAAGGCCATCGTGGCCACGAGCGCGCTCGCGGCGCTGCCGAGGAGAAGTTGGCGCCGACTGGCGGCAAGGGCTCTTATGTTGCTCATGATCGGTCTCCATTCCAGGCCGGGCCGGGCGGCGCGGTCACCTGCCGCTGTTCAGGCGTGGGTTGAGGGCGTCGTTGAGGCCATCGCCGACCAGATTCAGCGCCAGCACGGTGAGGACGATGGCCAGCCCCGGAATCGCGGTCAGATACCAGGCGGTGCGGATCAGTTCGCGCCCTGCGCCGATCATCGAGCCCCAACTCACTGCGTTCGGATCACCGAGCCCCATGAAGGACAGGCCCGACTCCATCAGGATCGCTGAAGCGACCATCACCGAAGAGGTCACGACGATCGGCGGCAGGGCGTTCGGCAGGATCTCGCGGAAGATGATCCAGCCCGGCCCGCATCCCAGGCTGCGGGCCGCCATCACGAAGTCTTTTTCGCGGATCGAGCGGAATTCGGCTCGGGTCAACCTGGCGACGGTCGGCCACATGATGAGCGCCATCGCGACGGTCACCGTCGTTATCGACGGCTCGACGATGGCGACAATCACGACGAGCAGGACGAAATTGGGAATGGTCTGGAAAAGCTCCACGACGCGCGTTGCTGCATCGTCGATGCCTCCGCCGAAATAGCCCGCGGCAGCCCCGACCAGAATGCCGAGAAAAAGACTGCCCGCAGTCGCGGCCAGCCCAACCGCCAGCGATATCCGCGCCCCGTGCAGCAGGCCGGCGAGCACATCGTGGCCAAGCGCATCCGTCCCGAGGGGGAAGCCGGCATTCTGGCCAGGCCAGATGAACGGCTTGGCGACGATCGCCAGCGGGTCTCCGGGGAAGAGGATGGGAGCGGCCAAGGCCAGCCCCGCCACGACGAGCAGGAAGGCCGCTCCGGCAGCGGCGCTCGGATTCCTGGCGAAGATCTTCAGCCTCCGGAAGCGCGGATTGGCGCTGCCGGTTCCGGCCTGTACGAAGGCCGAAGGATCAGGCGAGGTGTTGGCGTCCGACATGATGGCGTGGATTCTCGTCGTGCGGTTTGGTGGAGCGCTCAGCGATCGCCGATCCGCGGGTCGAGCCAGAGCTGCAGCAGGTCGACGGCGAGGTTCGCCAGGATCACGAGGATTGCGGAAAGCAACAGGATGCCGAGCAGCACGGTGGTGTCGCGCCCCATGACGGCCTCGAAGGCGAGCCGCCCCATGCCGGGCCAGCTATAGACGGTCTCGACCACGACCGCCCCGCCGAGGACGCCGCCGATATGCATGCCCGCCATGGTGGTGACAGGCATCAGCGCGTTGCGCAGGACGTGATGAGTCGTCACGCGCAGCGGCGTCAGTCCCTTGGCGACGGCCGTCCGCACGAAGTCGAGAGACCTGACTTCCAGCATCGCGGCGCGTGTCAGCCGCGCATAGATCGCAATGTAGAACAGGGCGAGCGACGTCACCGGCAGGACCATGTGGCGGAGCCTGTCGACGATCCCCGCAAGCCCGGCATTTTCGGCGCCGATCGTCTCGGCGCCCCCGCTGGGCAGCCAGCCGAGCTTCACGGAGAACAGGACGATAAGCATCAAGCCGATCCAGAAGTTCGGGATCGAGTACATGAGCTGGGACAGCACCGACAGCACCCGGTCCGGCAGTTGCCCCGCCCAGCTCGCCATGACGGAGCCCAGCAGCAGTCCGAGCGTGATCGCGATGAGCAGGGCCGCGATCATCAGCTGCAGTGTTCCGGCGATCCTTTCGGCGATCAGCTCCGAGACGGGCATTCCGAACCGGGAGGAGAAGCCTAGATCCCAATGTGCCAGCCGGGTCAGGTAGGTCACGAGCTGGGTCAGGACGGGCTGGTCGAGCCCGAGATGCTGCCGCAGCGCCGCCATCGTCTCCTCGGTCGCGCTGCCGGCTTCGCCCGCGAGCACGTCGGCGGCATCGCCCGGCGCAAGTTGCAACAGGAAGAAGTTCAGCACGACGATGCCGAGGATGGTCGGGACGGCTTGGAATGCCGTCCTTCTCAATGTGCGGCCGATGCGGGCGAAGCCATGCATCAGGGTGTTTCCCACCGCTTCAGCAGCGGAGCGAGTTTGTAGATCTCCTCCGCCGAGACACCGGCGTCACGCTGGCGCACGCGTTCATGCTCGCCCGCGAGATGCGCATCGGCCAGCCGCGCGACATCTTCCGCAGCCTCGCGCGGGATCACCACGATCCCGTCGCGATTGCCGACGACGACGTCGCCGGGATTGACCGTCACCCCGCCGCAGGAGATAGGCACGTTGATCGCTCCGGGCCCGACCGAGCCGTGATAGGGGATGCAGCTTCCCCGGCAGAAGGCCGGAAAGCCCGCATCGATGATGCCCTGCGAATCCCGAACCGCGCCGTCGATCACCACGCCGACAGCTCCCTTATGGGCGAAATTCTCGGCGAAGCGGTCGCCGAATACGGCGAAATCCTTCAACCCGCCGGAATCGATGACGACGACGTCGCCGGGCTGGACCAGGTCGAGCGCCTTCTTCACATAAAGTACGTCGCCGGGCTTGGTGAGGATCGTCAGGGCGGGGCCGACGATCAGGGTTTCCGGAACCAGCGGCTTGATCTCGTAATGCATGAAGCCGTAGCCGCCCATCGCATCGACGAGCGTGGCCGTGGCATGGCGCCCGAGCCTCTGGACGAGATCGCTCTCCGGGCGGGCGACGTCCGTGACGATACGGCCGTGCAGCCGGTGCTTTTCGATGACGCTCATGCTGTCCTACCTTCCGAAACCCGGGTGATGCCGTCCGGGGCGATGCCCGTCGTCAGGAGAGGCTCTTGCGCTCGCCCAACCAGGGGATGGAGCCGGGGGCGAAGCCGGGGAAGACGCGCGAGGCCAACACCTCCTTCTCCTCCGCGGTGGGAAGAAGCGTCTCGCCGACATCGTCCGCCACGTGCAGTTCGAAGCCCGTCGCGGCCCGCACGCTCTCGACGCTTTCGCCGGGGTGGTAGCTCAGGAGCGTCACGCCGCCGCGCTCGCGATCCACGCCGAGCACGGCCTTGTCGGTGATGATCCGATACGGTCCGCCGAGGCGCCGCTCGCGCGGTGCCGGCGAGCCCGAGGCGGTGATGTAGTCGACCTTGGCAGGGAGGCTCTCGGGATTGTGTCGCGGCACCAGAAGCACGACCCTCCGCACGACCGAGTAATAGACGGGCACGGCGAAAGCGCCCGAAAGGGTCTGCCAGTCGTCGCCCTTCCTCAGGCGTTCGAAATTGACGTCGAGATTGCCGTCGACCTGCGCCGGGGTCAGGAAGAACAGTCCCATCTTGCCGCTCATGGCCAGCGCATGCGGCTCGCGGGCGCCGGCGACGAGTTCGCCGCCGGCGAGGCCGCGCGTGACCAGCCTGGCCGTGGGTGCGTGCAGGTTCTTGGCGAGGACGGCTCCGACCGTCGCGATCGTCGACTGGATGCCGACACCGAAAATCTCGTCGGGCCGCACTTCCCGTGCGCAGAGCACGGCCATGAGACCTTCTATGGGCTGATAAGCGGGCATTCAGAGCGCTGCCTTCGCGAGATAATCGGCTTCGCCGCCGGACGAACGGATGACGCGATCGATATAGGCGGCGATCTCGGCGGGGGTGGCGGATGCCGCGACATAAGCCTGGAGCGCCGCGCGGTCCGGCGTCTTGTCGCCATAGCCGGGAAAGGGATGCGTGCTGCGCGGTTCCGCCACGACGAAGTCGACATAGGCCCCGGAAATGATCTCGCTGCCGCGGGCGCGCCGGTCGAGCGCCTCGGGCGAGACGGATTCGACGGTGGCGATCGTTCGGCGGGCGGCGCGCGCCAGCAAAGCCTCGTCGCCGCCGCCATCGACGAGGAGATTGCCCTCGGCATCGGCGGCGGCGGCATGGATGAACGCGACATCCGGCTGGATCGACGGCACCAGAACGATGTCGAACTCCGGCTCGTAAGGATTCGGGATCACGAGGAAATCGTCGCGCTCCCGGAGAATGCCGGAGCCGATCAGGCCCGGAACGGCCACGAAGGGCTGCCCCAGCGAACCTCCGGTGAGCGCCGAGACGATAACCGAGCAACTCGAGGGCAGCGCCTTCACCGCGCCCTCCCTGACGGCACGCTGATAACTCCTGGCCGCCCCGAGCGGGCCCAGCGTGACCGCCCCCGTTTCGACGGAAGCGAGCGACCCCGAGGCCGCCAGCAGATCCGCGGCCAGACCGGCGATCGGCATGCCGACGAAGCGAAGGTCCCGCTTGCCCTGCCGGATCAGTTCCCGGACCAAAGCCATCGGATAGAGCTTCGAGAAGGCGACCCTGGAACCGTCGGCGACCTGGGATATCGCGCGTTCGAGTGTCGTGAATTGCGTACTCATGCTGACCATGCTCCGCGCACGCCCTGCCGCGCGCCTGCTGAATCCCGGACCATTCGGCTATCGATCATTTCGGCAGCAGGAACGCTTCGGCAAAATTGCCTTTGGGCCCCTCGCAGGAGACCGTGTGCCGGCGCAGTCGCTTCTGTGTCAGCGTCAGCACCTCCACATCGACCAGCGGGATCTGCGGAAGGTCGCGCTGGGTTTCGATCTGGAAGTCGAGGTAAAGCTTGCGGCGGCGCGCGACATCGGCCTCCGCGGCGGCGGCGACCAGCAGGTCGTCGACGGTCTTGCTCGCGTAATGCGCCCCGTTGGAGAAGGGAGCGCCGACCTTGAACCCCTGCGACCAGTACAGGCGCTGCACGCCGATGGCCGGATCGGGCCCCCCCGAAAGAAGGTAGTTGGCGGTGTCGAAATCGCGTTCGGTGTAGATGCGGCGCGTATAGGAGCCCATGTCCTGGCTTCTGATCCGCAGCGCGATGCCGGCCTTGGCGAAGGCGTCCCTGAGATACTCAGCCGTGCGCTGATAGGCCTCTCCGAGCGGCACGAAATCATGCGTGATGCTCAACCTGATGCCGTTTGCGTCGGGCTTGAGGCCCGCCTCATCGAGCAACTGGCGTGCCTTCTCGACGTCGAGCGGATAGTGTGGCACCTGCGCGGAGTAGAATTGCTGGAGCGAGGATGAGAACGGCCCCGTTGCCGGCCGCCCGTTGCCGTACCAGACGTGCTCGATCAGAAACTGGCGGTCGATCAGATGGGCGAACGCCTGCCGCACGCGCACGTCCTGGAAGATGGGGCGGTCGAGGTTGAACATGAAATAGGTGCTGAGGCCAGCATAGTCGTAGCCGGCCTTCGTGCCTTCGATCGAGGGCAGTGAGAGCAGGCGCCCGATCTCCCCGCCCGGTACGCCGGATTCGGTGACGATCGCGGCTTCGCCGGTTTCCAGCGCCACGGCGCGGGCCGAGGCGTCCGGCAGGAAGCGGTAGATCACTGCGTCCAGATGGGGGCGTGGCTGGTCCCAGTAATCCTCGTTGCGAACCAGCCTGATATGGCTGCCTCGCTCCCAGCTCGCGAAGCGGAAGGGGCCCGTGCCGATGGGCTTCAGATTGGCCGCATTCTTGAGGAGGTCGGTGCCTTCATAGAGATGGCGGGGGATGATCTGCAGGATGTGGGAGGCGAAGGCGAGCAGCAGGTGCGGCGCGGGTTTGGACAGCTTCCAGACGACAGTCAGCTCGTCCGGGGCGGTCACCGATTCGACGCTGCCGAACAGCGAAGCCGCCCGGGGGCTGAACTTGCGCCAGGCCTGATCGTAGGAAAATACCACATCCGCAGCCGTAAACGGCTTGGAATCGTGCCAACGCACATTGGGGCGCAGGTGAAAGACGAGCTCCAACCCATCCGGACTCAGCTTCCAGTCGCGCGCGAGTTGGGGCTTGGGCGAGAAATCGAACTCGTAGGTCAGCAGCCCGTCGAAGATCTTGGGCGAAATCAGGCTCGCGGCATTGTTGGCCTGCACGGCGAGATTGAGATGGGTCGGTTCGCTCGACTGGGCGACGATCAGCGTTCCGCCTCGCACCGGCGTCTCGGCCAGTGCCGGATGGCCGTGGCCGAGGGTCAGGGAGGCGAGCCCCGCGGACAGGCCTGTATTCAGGAAATCTCTGCGTGAGATGGGCATGAGTTCGAGCTTCACAAGCGTTGGGGAAAGGAGTCGCGGCTTCCGAAGGCGCGACGGGGATCATGAGGGTCAGGACTGGACGGAGGCGATCAGGCTCCTCGTGTAGTCCTCGCGCGGATGCTTCCAGATGGTCTGGTGATCGTTCTCTTCGACGATCCGTCCGGCCTTCATCACGATGACCCTGTCCGAGACGTACTGAACGACGGCGAGATCGTGGGAAATGAACAGATAGGACAGCCCGAGTTCCTCCTTCAGATCCATCAACAGGTTGAGGATCTGTGCCTGGACCGAGACGTCTAGCGCCGACACGGGTTCGTCGCAGACGACCAGCCTCGGTTTCAGGATGAGGGCTCTGGCTATGCCGATGCGCTGCTTCTGGCCGCCGGAGAATTCATGCGGGAACCGCCCCGTCGCGCTACGCGGCAGGCCGACCTGATCGAGCATCCCGGCGACGAGCCGCGCTCGCTCGGCGCCGTCCTTCATGCCCTGCATGATCAGCCCGGTCTGCAGAATGTCGCCCACGCTCTGGCGAGGATTGAGCGAGTTGAACGGATCCTGAAAGATCATCTGGACATGCCGGCGCACCTGCCGCAGCGCACCGCCCGCCATGCGGGTGATGTCTGCGCCATCGAAGAGGATGCGCCCCTTGCTCGTTGAGACCAGTCGCGTGACGGCCTTGGCGAGCGTCGATTTTCCGCTGCCGGACTCGCCGACGATGCCGATCGTCTCGCCGCAGCCGAGCGAGAAAGAGACATCCTCCAGCACGGGCGAACGGTCATACCGCACCGACAGGTCGCGGACTTCGAGCAAGGGTTCGCCATCCCGGGGAGGCGGCGAGGCCGCCTTCCGTTCAGGCCGCGAAAGCTCGAAGCGATATTCGCCGCCGGCCTCGCGCCGAACGTGGACTTCCGCCAGGCGGGTCTTGCGATAATGGAACGTATCGCCGAGCCGGATGGCGGCGCCGATCAGGCCCCGCGAATAGGGATGGGTCGCGTCCGCAAAGAGCCGGTCGGCCGCCAGCTCCTCCATCTTCTGGCCATGATGCATCACGACCACGCGGTCCGCCCACCGCGCGACCAAGGGAAGATCGTGCGAGATCAGCAGGACCGACATTGAAAGATCGCGGCGGAGCCTGTCAATCAGCTCCAGGATCTGCGCTTGGATGGTTGCGTCGAGCGCAGTCGTCGGCTCATCGGCAATCAGCAGCGACGGCTCGCAGGCGATGGCCATCGCGATCATCACGCGCTGTCGCTGACCGCCGGAGAGGCGGTGAGGATAGTCGTCGACACGGATATGCGGATCCGGAATCTTTACGAGATCGAGCAGTTCGATCGCCCTGCGCCGCGCCGCAGCGCCTGATATATTGCCATGGCACCGTAGCACCTCGACGATCTGGTCGCCGATCCGATGAACAGGGTTGAGAGAGCTCATCGGCTCCTGGAAGATCATGCCGATGCGCTTGCCGCGCAGCATGCGCCACGCTCGCGCGGACGATCCGACGATATCCTGGTCCTCGAAGACCATCTCGCCGGAGATCCTCGCCTTATTCGGCAAAAGCCCCATGATCGCGAGAGCCGTCGTCGACTTGCCGCAGCCGGATTCTCCGACAAGTGCCACGACCTGATTGGCTGCAACAGAAAAGCTCAACCCATCCACCGCGTGCGGTTGCGCGGAGGAACCGAAGCCGACCCGCAAGTCCCTAACGTCGAGAAGGGAACTCGTCTCGCCGGACACCATCAGAAGTCGCCGCCAAAATATCGAGACCAGTAGCTGCGGAACCTCACGAGGTGTCTGGTCGGTCGATCCATCGATACCTTGCCATTCGCACGACAATCACGCGCGCAGTGCACGATCTGTTCTAAGAACGCTTGTACCGATTTACCGGAATTGGGATCAATGGTTTAGGCTAGAAATATTCTCCGAATATTAAGCCAATTGGAGAATTAATTTTTCGCGCCAGCCGATGACGTATCCAATTGCTTGAGAACCGAAGCCAATGGCCGAGCTCGAATGTCGGCTTTCGGGCGATATGCCAAAGTCTGTTAATGGCGCATCCTGAGCGCGCAGAGCGGAGCCAGAAGCTGGCGACCGAGAGCGCCGGCCACGAACTTCAGCAAGTTTCCGAAGCCGGGGCAGGCAATACTGGCTACCTTACGGGAGCTCATAGGCGATCGCTCACGCTATCGCGAGACAGTCGCAATTGACAATTCGCCGGTGCGGCATACCTTAAGGCTGATGGAACCGTGCGATTGGCCGGATGCATTGCGGAGTGACGACCTGCAATCCTGGCTGCCGATGAGGCGAGATCGTAGCGGGGCGGCTCGGATGTAGCGGCGTAAATCGTCTCGCGCCATGCATTCGACAACTCGCGGGGCATATAGCCACTCCTGCGTTTGATGGCTCCGAGGCTTCGCGAAGCGACGAAGCGTTCTCGCTCCGGAGCGATCGCCAAGCCATGTCCACTCTCGACGACCAGATCAAATCTGTTCGCCAGTTCCCTCGCGCCGAGATCAAGGCGAAGGAGCTCGGCGCGATCCTCGGGATTTCCGACGCAGCCCTGGGTTCCCAGCGCCAGCGCAGGACGGGGCCTCCGGCGGTCGTGCGGCAGGGTTGCCGGCCCTACTACGACCGCGCAGAGGTTCTCATCTGGCTTCAGGCGCAGATGGAACGGAACGCCCGCTGGACGCCCCCGGTCAATCCCGACCCTTCGCCTGAATGAGCTCCCTGAGCCTGCGCTGACGGCCGATGGTGGCCATGGTCTTCGCCGCATCGCCTTCCCCGGCGCGGCGCAGAGCCGCCTCTGCGGCGAAGGCGTCGATAGAGCGGCCGCCGTTCCAGGACCGGACGACCTTGTGCTGCCGCGCACTGCCATCTCCGGCCAGCGACACCAGCCCGGCAATGGCATCCTTCCCGAGCGCACGCTCCAGGGCATCGCGCGCGATTGGAACGGCTCCGCCCGAGAGGGCTTCCAATGCCATTGCGGCGAGAACCCGCTGAGACTTTCCGATCAGTGCGAAGTCGAAGCCAGCAGGCTTGGTTTCTTTCGGCGAAGAGGCTGGCGCAGCGGAGACTGGCTTCGGCGCGTCTCCCGTCAGCTCTTCCGTGATGGCGATCGCTGCAATCTGCGATTCAGGTATAGGATGGCCTCTCGTGCCCGATGCGCGCCTCTGGGCGATCAGCGCCTGCGCCTGAGCGCGCAGAGTGTCGCCGTAACCCTTCATCGCGACGGTCGCGACGAGGCCGGCGCCGAGCGCCACCGACAACCCCACACCGGTCAATAGTATCCCACCTGCGGCCATGGCGAAGGCAACCTTGCGGGCGCGGCGAGACTGCAGAATTCGCGCCGTCCGAAAAGCGCGGTCGATCCTACGCTGCCTTATCCGGGCCGTCTCGCGCCGGGTCGCCAGGGTGGCCCGACGCAGCGCAGCCTGGGACTGGCCCCGCCCGGCCTCGCCGGGATCGGCCTTGGCCTTATCCCGCGCGCGCCGCATCCGGCTGAAGATGCTGTCGAACTCACCATCCGAAGCGGCCTCGAAGCGGCCCCGATCGATTTCGCGGTCGAGATCACGCTCGGCCCGCTTCAGCGTGCGGGCCGCGCCCTCGCGGCGACCTTGGGGCAAAGGCGGTGCATTGTGACGGAGTTGCGCGATCACCGATGGCGAGATCTCCAGTCCCTCGCCGGAGCCGATCTCGACCGAGGCGGCGAACGGGAGCGCCATGCCGGTCTCGTCATGGACGACCATGAGGGTTTCCTTGCGGTTCCCGATTGCGACCGAGAAGCCCTGCCCGGCAAGGGCGCGAGGAAGCGAGCCTGAGCGCAATCCCTTCCGGACAGCCGCGAGGAGGCGGCTGCGGAACTCCGCCAGTGGCAGCTTCGCCCGGGCGGCCTGCTGCCGGTCGGCCTCGCTGTCCTTGCCGCGCCGACGAACCGGCTTACAGGCTTCGAGGATTTGCGCTTCCCGATCACGACCGCGGGCGCGCAGGTCAGCAGCGTTCCGCTGGACCCTGGGCCCTGGCGTCAGAGCTTCGCCGAACGCAACCTCCAGGCGGCGGCTGACGAGTTCGTCACGCGCATAGTTGTCCTTCGAGGTAACGACGCGCCCCGTCGCAGGATCGACCGCGCTGAAGAGAAGATGATAATGCGGTGGCCTGTCCCCCTTGTCGTGCTCGATCAGGCGCATGGGGTGATTGCGGGAGATGCGGTTCTCGCGCCGGATCATAGCAATCGTGCGCAGGAGCTGCCTGCGATTCAGGACATGCACCGGCGAGATCTTGAAGTGTCCGAGGGTGATCCGGGCTTTGGGGTGAGCCGCGGTCAGGGCGGAAGAGAACGCCAGGAACCCGGGCAGTTCGCCCGGGCAGCCGCGGTCGAAATCGCGGTGCTCGACGACGCGCCGGTTGTTCTCGGTATTGAGGAGATGGGCCACCCGGTTGGGATCATCCTTCACGTAGCTGGATCGAACGATCATGACCGCCCCCGTTTCAGCGCGGCCATGACGGCGGCCAAGGCGGTGTCCAGATTGAGCCGCATACGCTCAAGCTCATCTTGCCGCCAGGGGATCGCCTTGCCAGCATTCAAGTGCGCGGCAACCTGGTTGACATCGTTGCCGACCCGTCCCAGCTCACCGAGCCCCTGTCGGAGCAGGTCGGCATTCGCCACCCGGCGCCGGACCATCGCGGTGCGCGCCATGAGGCCGACCTCACGCTCGATGATGCGCCGCGCCAGTTGGCCCGGTGTCAGGCCCATCGCCACGGCGACCTTGATCAGCTTCTCCGCCTCTTCGGTTGCCACGCGAAAAACGAAGGGGCGGCTCTTTTCGTCCTTCTTCTCTTGCTTTCGGTCTGCCATGGCAGGCCTTCCGTGCGTTCGCGCGGACAACCCGGCCGGAGGGCGGCGGGGGTCCACGGGGGCAGAGCCCTCTGGCCAGCAGACATGTCAGGCGCGAGCGCCGTAAACATGTCGTCACTGGCATAAAATAGCTTATCCCTTTTGCTTGAAAACCATCAGTGAAACAATCAAGACCCTTGCTGCCATGCTGTCGACAAATAGATAAAGCACCAAAACAGCAATAATATCCGTCCGTAAGTCAACGTAGTTTTCTGATATACCTGATACCTCAGGATGATTATTTTGACGACTTGGATGAGAATGACGAATTTGCCGAGATAGAGGAGATGAGCTCCGCGATCCGTGCTGGTAATGCCTTCGACAAGGAGGACGGCACAGTGAGCAACATGACCACCAGCGGCCTCGGCGACCTTCAGCCGGATCCCCCGGCACGGACTCTGAAGAGGCGCTTCTTCGACATGATGCCGGAGATCGACGCCGCGCTCGATCGCAAGGTCAGCTGGAAGAAGATTCTCGCCCACCTCCGTAACCTGGGCATCGAGATCAGCCCCGAGCTCGCGAGCAACTACGCAGCCCAATACCGCCGGAAGAACGGTTCAACGCGGACCCGCAACTGGCGTGCCCGGCACAGCGACGTCTCGTCACGACCAGCGGGCTCCGGCGAACTTCATGGAGCTACCAGAACGCCTGTCGAAAACAGCGACAAGCGCAGTCGCGAAACCTCACCGATCAACGCCGGCCTCCTGGGCGGGAAGCGACTGAAATCGAGCCCTACGGCGCGCTAACTGGAAAGACCGACACATGGCACAGCGCAATCATAGCCAGGCTGCTCCGACCGGCCGCGGCAAGAAGATCTTCTTCGTCGGCGGCGGGGGCGGCGGGAAGAGCACGATGGCTCTGCTGACGGCCAGCACCGCGCTCGCCCGCGGCGTCATTCCCCATATCTATGACATGGATCGCGCCAATATGAGCCTCGACCGCTTCTTCGATGGCTTGATCCCTACGGAAAATAAGATCGATCGCGATTCCGCAGATCCGGCCATCGTGCCGGATTTTCTGGAGGAGCGTGTCTTCAGCCACGATGGAAACGCCCTCATCGACATGGGCGCGAATCTGGAGGACGGCCTGCTCTACTGGGTCGCCGACCGCGGACGCGTCGTCGCCGACGACATCCGGATCATCTGCCCCGTACAGAAGATCGACGGGGTCTCGGCCATCGCGCGGATTTACGCGAACACTGAGGGGATCAAGAAGATCCTCGTGCTGAATCCGGGCGCGGGCCGCATGGCTGCCAACGCGCGGGCGTCGGAGAGCTATCAAGCCCTTCTCGCACAGGGCGCCAACGAGGTGATCTTCCCATCCTTCGACCACACGCTCGTACGGATCGACCGGTTTGGGGTGCGGCCTGACCTGATGTTGGAGCAGGGCGGACTTTTCGACAGGCAAGGTGCGAAGAACCTTTTGCGGGAAGTCGAGGGCTTTTATGAGCCGCTTCCGGACTTCAGGATCTGGTGATGGCCCGGCCGACAGAAAACGAGCGGCGGAAGGCAAGGGTCGAGGACCGCGACCCCGCCGCCCCACTGTTCGACGCGATCGACCGGATGCATCGCCGGCTCGATGCCGTGCTGTCAAACCTCCGAAGGGCCGCGAGCACGGCAGCGCAAGAGGTGATCGTGCCGGAGCTTCGGCGCGAGCTTATCCGAGGAATATTCGCGATGAGCGCGCTCGTCGCAATCGCGGCGACCGCGATCGCCGTCTCCATCTCCATAAGCGCGCTCAGGGTCGCGGACGCTCGTGCCCTCGCCTGGGCGCAGGCGGTCGACGATGAGCGCTCGCGCAGCTTCGCCGCTCGGGTCGAACAGCGGGCCGCCGAGCTGGCATCCTCTCGCATCGCGGAGGCTGATCTGCGGGCGGCAAAGGCTGAGGCCGAGGCCACGAATGCTCGGGCAAGCGTCCTGGCGCTTGCCGGCAAAGGCGGCGACGAGGATGTCAGAGCCCTCCTGTCGGCGCTCGTCACCGCCCCGCGCGGCGATCTTCACGTGATCTGGCGGATTCTGCGGCATCCCGATCAGAACGTCCGCCGCCTGGCGCTCCAGGCGACGGAAATCCAATCCGGCGAGGTCAGCCGGATACTGCAACAACTGGAGAAAGTACGACGATGATGAATCTTGATCTGGACGACGACGGCCGCGACTACGACGAAATGTGGTTCGGCCATGCCAGCCAGCTGATGTCGGTCCGTGGGCTTCCCTCGGTCAGGGCTGCTGCCTCGTCCCTGGCGCTGATGCGGCGAGTTTTCGGCCGCGACCCCGCCTTCAACGCCTGGCTCGCTGCCGTGCTGGCTTCCCTCCCGCCGTCCCCGGCGCTCAAGCCTCAGGGACAGGCCAAACCCTGATGGGGGGCTTCCCCCCGTCGAGCCCGCCGGGCAGCATACTCCACGTCCCCGGCGCACCCATTCGTTTCCCGGGCGATCAGCGGCCTCTCTCACGCACGCACAAGGAAAGGTAACAGCCGGGCGATAGGGCGCTGTCTTTGCCACCGGTTCGCAAGGCAGGAGGGCCCACAAAAAAGACGGCCCGCCTGCCCTGGTGCGCCGTGAACGGGCAGTCCGTTAATTCTGGCAGGGGATGCCGAAGGTTGCATATTTTTCCCTCGCGCCATTCCTCATAAGGTCGAACAAGACCTCCAAATCGCTGACGTTCGCATCCTCTTCTCCACCACCGCCCCTCCCCCTTTCAGGGGGAGGGGCGGTGGTGGAGTCGATGAGCGTATCCGTCAGCGTTATCCGGCAAAAATATTATGTCGTCACCACCGGCCGACGCGACCTTCGGAGCGTCGGCCGGTGGTGACGACGCTGCAACCGAAACGGATCCCGTGCCCGCATCATAGAGCAGCTATGAGGCCGGAGGGCGCGAGGGAAGGATGTCATCCAGAGCCGGCGGCAAACAGGCCTTGAAAGGAAACAGCGAAGGCTATCCCAAGCTCCCTCCCACAACACCGCTCAGACCCCAACTGCCGGATGGCCAGTTTCAGGATCCACCTATCCGTCAAGAGCGCCACCGGGCCCGGGCGCAGTCCCCGGCGCGGAGCCAACCGCCGGCATAGCGTAACCGCCGCCTCCCCTGACGCAGTCTCTCGGCCTGCCGTTCTTGCCCGGGTTGTTGTATGTTTCGATCGCGCCGTATTTCAGCATGAACTCGATCAAGCTTTCGATCAGGTCGCGATGGGCTTTTCCGTCGATCCCGAGCTGCTCCGCAATCGCATAGCCAAACCAGTTCGGAGACCCGAAATTATAGATGTTGCGCGGATCGGACAGCGCATCCAGTGCCGCCCCGACCATGGCAGGCAGATCGGGCTCTTCGATCTGTGGTTCGAATGGCTCGACGATCCCCACGACATCGCCGGGCGCGGCGGGATCAGGATCGTTGCCGATCGCTATCGACCCGAGCTTGAACCATTCGGTTCCGCTGATCGCTGAATTGTTCTGCTTGGTCACCCTGATTCCGACATGGCGCCGCAACTCGTCTTCCCGGATGCCGAAGGCCTTGGCCTCCTTCTCGGTCATCTGGGCGAGATTGCGGACATAGCGGGCGGCTGCGGCCAGCGCACTTGCTCCCCGGCTCGCGTCGGCGCTGTCGGCGGCGCCCCCTTTCGAGGCATGGTGAACGAGGTGAACCGCGCACTCGCCCTCTTCCGCAATCCGGCCCCACGCCTTTGCCATAAGATCGATCCCGGTGTTGTCGTTTTCCGGGATCGAATGCGTCGAGATGAACGGGTCGACGATCACGACGTCGATCTTGCCGCGGATGCTCTCGACCAAGCTCGTGATCAGCGGGTCATTGACCTCGACCCGCTTGTCCTTCGAATGCCTCGAGAGGTCGACCCGGTTCCGGCTCCGCCCGGAGTTCACGAACAGCCGTTCGCGCAGTTGCTCATGGTCAAGCCCCTGCGCCATGGCAGCCGCCCGGACCCGGCGATCAATCTCATCAAGAGGCTCCTCGCCGTTGTAGATCCAGACTCGCAGCGGACGGACCGGCTCCGCCAGGAAGCGCTTGCCAGCGGCCATTGCCACCGCCTCCGCAATACACAGAGAGGTTTTGCCGGTCCCGCCGCCAGCGACCGTCAGCGCGACCTGATGCTTCTGATAGGCGGGGCCGAATAGGAATTCACGCATCCGCAGCTTTGCTCCTTTCAGGGCGCGATAAGGTTGGGGAGCGAGGAAAGCCGGACCGGCTGGATTGGGAGGAGGCGAAGCTGGATTGGCCCCGGGCACAGCAGGACCGGCATTCGAAGGGCCGGATAGGGTTGGCGTGCGCATGATCTCGATAGCTCTCGGATACGAGGAGGAAGAGGCGGCCCATGAGGGCGCCGGTGGAACCGCGTTGTTCCCTGGCTCCAAAACGCCGGGTTGCAGCGCGGGATCGCCTAGCGATGCCGTTTGACAAGAAGGGCGAGGACTAATCGTTCGAGGGAGGAATCCTTCGCCGGCCGAAGCCGAACCAAATCGAGCACCTTGGCGAGCTCCGATGGCCGCGTTGCGGCTCCGACCCGCCACCGGCCACGACCTGTCCCGCTCGACACGCCGGACTTCGCATAGGCCCGATGCCATGCGGGATCGCGATCGCGTCGTGAGCTTCGTCGAACCGCGCATGCCAACGGAGCTCTGGGGTTCCATCCGGGTTGATGAAGCCGGTCGACTGGAGCAGTTCGTGATTGGGGTCACATGACCTCAATGCCGCCTCCAGGGCTCCGACTTGGGCAGCACGGCCCGCCTCGCGCGCCGCCGCCAGCGCGAGCGCGTCGTTCAGCTGCTTCTGGTCCCAGTTCAACCAGCCCGGGACATCGATAGGCGTGGCACAGGCCGTCCTGCTCGTCGGGTATGGCTGCCGGGTCCGTTCGAAATCCAAGACATCGCCCCCACGCTCATGGATCGATGTGCGCCCCTGCTCGGCGGCGTTGCCTCGATCGATCGCGATTACGCAGGCCGGTGACGTAGGGTCGATTAACGTTTGCGTTCCATGATGGACCCAAGGCGTTCCATTCTGCGCGCCGCAAGATCGAAGCCATGGCTAGCGACACGTTCAGAAAATCACCGCGTATTGACCGAATGAACTGGGACGATCTGCGGCTTTTCGCGCTGGTCGCTGAGGAGCGCAGCATCAGGCGAGCCGCTGCGCGGGCGGGCGTTGGGGCCGCGACCTTGTTCCGGCGCATCGGCGAACTGGAGCAACAACTTGGTGCCGGGTTGCTCAACCGCTTGCCAGAAGGCGTCTCCCCGACCCTCTTCGGCCAACGAGCACTGGCCCTGATCGATCAAATGGCCGCTCCAGTACACGGGCTCGATCAGTTGGCATCGGAGGTTCGTGGTGATCGCGCTTTCGTGTCGGTCACTGTGACGCAGGGCCTCGGCGTAAACTGGCTCATCCCGAACGCCGCAGTCTTTCACAAAGCGAACCCCACCATCGGCCTGGACTTCCGCATCGCCAACGGCGTCGCCGACATCCTGCGGTTCGACAGCGATCTCGGCATCCAGATGACGCCGCCCACCGCGCCGGACCTCGTCGCGGGGAAGCTGGGTCGCATGCATTTCGAATTGTTCGCCGCACAGGCCTATCTGGACCTGCATGGGTGCCCCGCCGACCTCACCGAACTCAGGCGGCATCGCTTCGTCGAGCAGCTCGATGGTCATGTCGAGGAGGGCCATGTCGCTAATGTTCTCGGAGAACTCCGCAACGAACAGATCGCGGCAAGAGTTCTGGGGAGCTGCGGGGCGATCCGGGCGATAGAAGCCGGCATCGGCGTCGGAGCGCTGCCAAATTATTCTGTCGCATTCGGCAACAAGGTGGTACCGCTGAACCTTCCTCTGACGAAACATCGCGATATCTGGCTGACCTATAGGGCGGATGCTCGCGAGCGGGCGGCAGTAGCGACGACCATTGCCTGGCTGAAGGCCCTGTTCGACCCACGTCGCTGGAAATGTTTTCGGGATGAGTTCGTTCCGGCAAGGGATGTCGGACCGATGCCACCGGAGGTCGCCGGCTGACTCCTGGCGTTGATCAGCAACCTTCGGACCGGATGCGGCGCGCGTGCTGGTGCTGAGCTCAAGACTGTGGAGACCCAAGGCACACGAAAAGCATTTGTCCGGCATCAGCGCTGAACCGCGCGCGCCCTCGACGCGCAACCCCAGACGTCCCAACCGCCCGAGCAGGACAGTTTCCAGCACAGTCAGGGCCGCGCGCGAGCCGGTATCCTGCGGCATGCAACCCAGCCGCGGAGGCCGCTCCGCCCTGCCGTCGAACCGGATGCGCCCTCGGCATGGAGCCAGTCCCCGCGATCGCCTTCACGAGCGATGACTTGTCCGAGCCGTTGGGACCGACGACGGCGAGCATTCCACCGGGTTCAAGCCTCCAGGTCGAGCGAGCTGGAGACCCGCAAGAACCTACGGGGCTGGTTTCGTGATTCACTCGGCCATCAGCGTGGTCGGCGGACGGGCTCATGGGACAGCGGTCGTTTTTCGGGTTGTCGGAACATCTTGAGCGGCTGAGCCGGATCGGCGATCCGCTTGAGGTTCTGAAGGCCGCGATCGACGTTGATTATTTCCGCAGCTGGCTGGCCGAAGGGCTCGGCTATGGCGAGGGTGCTAGGGCGGTCGTCCGCCCTTCGACCCGGTCTCGATGTTCAAGGCGCTGATCCTGCTGGCGCAGCACAATCTGAGCGACGCGAAGATGGAGTTTATGATCCGGGACCGCCTGTCCTGAATGCGGTTTCTATGCTTCGATCTCGGCGGCCGACGCCGGACGAGAAGACGACCAGGCACTTCCGCAACAGGCTGACGGAGACGGGAACGCTGCGGCGGGCGATGAAGGCCTTCGACTGGCAATTGCAGAAGAAGGGTTACATCCCGATGTCGTGCCACATCATCGGATCGGTTTCGCACAACCATACGCACGAGCGACTTCGAGGAAGCGTTTGGCTGCCACCGACAGATTATCCTCGCGCCAAGCGAGGCTGACGTCGACCCTCACGTCGGCATCCTCAATTTCGAAGGTTTGGACACCCGACGGCAGAGTCGAGATGAAGGAAGCATCGAGAATCGTGCAACCGAATCCTGAACGAACCAGTTGAAGGAGGACTGGCAGGTCGTCCGCCTCTTCGCTGACGTGAAGCGTAAGATTCCGGCGCGCGAATAGCGTGTCCAAAAGAGGGCGGAAGCCCTTCCACCGTTGAGCGGTGCCCGCCACAACCCGGGTCTGTGTCACTTCCCGCAGCGTTACAGACTTTCGCCCGGACCACGGATGCCGCAACGGCGCCACCAAAATCATCCGCTCGCTTGAAACTGCGACGGCTGCCAGAGGCGGGTTGCATGCATTCGAAAGAATGAAGCCGAAATCAAGCGATCGATTGGTGAAACCTTCCCACTGCTCCGGAGATGCCATGAGGCGAAGGTTGACCTCTATATCCGGATAGCGAGTGCGGAATTCGATGATGATGTCCGACATAGATCCGTTGGCCGCGAAGGTGGTGTAGCCAACGGTGATCTTGCCAGCGGCGCCGCTGGCGATCCTCTTTGCGTGCTCACATGCCCGCGCGAGGCTGGAGATCGCGATCTCGCCTTCCCGATGGAGCGCCTCTCCCGCCTCGGTGAGGCTGACCCGCCGGGTCGAGCGCTCAAGAAGCCTGAAGCCAAGCTGATCCTCGAGCTGCGCGATGCTCCGGCTGAGCGATGGCTGCGCGACGCCGAGCCGTTCCGCCGTGCGTCGGAAGTTCAGCGTCTCCGCTAGAGCGAGGAACGTTTGGATCTTGGCGAGTGGAAGAAAAGGCATTCGGCGATCGTCGCGATTGATAGCTAGAGAACATCATTGGCTGATGAATTGATATTGGACAACCCCCGTCGCACTCCCCCAAGAGAGGACACACTGCTGCTGAATGGAGATGATATGACTGCTGGGGAGCGCACGGCGGATCGATCGGTTACGGTATCGATCATTCAGTTCAATGCACGAGACGACGCCAAGGACGATAATATCGAGAAAGTTGAGAGCCTGCTGCGGATCGCCGGGCAGCGAGGATCGGACCTTTGCGTACTTCCGGAAGTCTTCACGGGCTCAGCGCTGGCGCTGGGAAACTCTTTGGAATTGGCCGAGCCCATTCCCGGCCCAACGACGGAGCGCCTTTGCGCGATCGCGCGGACCTACGGCATGTACATCGTCGGCTCCCTGTATGAAGCGGCATCAGGCGGCATCTATAATACAGCACCACTGATTGGCCGCGACGGCTCCATCCTCGCGGCGTATAGAAAGAGTCACCTCTTCGATCCAGGCGTCCGGCCGGATCTCCCCGTTTACCGCGAGTCCGACAAGGTGACGCCGGGCGATGGCCTGTGCGTGGTCGATACGGATTTCGGCCGCATGGGGATCGCGATATGCTCGGACATCAGGTTCCCGGAAATCTTCCTCAACCATGCTCTGCAGGGAGCGGAGCTGGTCGTGCTCCCGTCTGCGTTTCCCGCTCGCCTCGATCATTGGGAGTTCCTCAACCGCGCTCGGGCGGCCGACAATCAGCTCTTTATGGTCTCGTCGGGTATGGTCGGGAAACTCCAGGACAGTTCGATTAGCTTCGTTGGTCGTTCCATGGTCGTCGATCCGTGGGGCGTCATCACCGCACAAGCATCAGATCGAGAAATGGTTCTGACGAGCGTGATTGATCTCGGTGCAGTCGAGCTCGTCCGGTCGTGGTGGGATCTCAATAGCCAACGCAGGCCTGAGCTCTACACCGCGCTAGGCCGATAGCTGGTCTGAACTATCAACAACGACAACATAAAAGCAGTAATGCGGGGAGGCATCGTGACCTACAATCAAAATCCGCCGGCCGAAACAGACATTGCGCCTATAGCCAATAGCGGTAACCTTGAGCTGAAGCGTGTCGTGTCATCAGCCGCTCTGGGGCAATTTGTCGAATGGTACGACTTCGTCGTCTACGCTTACAGTGCGACGGTGATCGCAGCGCTATTCTTTCCGTCCGTCGATCCGACCGCCGCGCTTCTTTCATCACTCGCGGTCTACGGGGTCGGATTCCTGATGCGTCCGCTTGGAGGCATCGTATTCGGTTACCTCGGTGACCGTATCGGGCGACGCAATACGCTCTCCGCCATTATCCTGCTGATGGGTGGCGCGACTGTCGCGATTGGATTGTTACCTACATACGAGCAGATTGGCATCCTAGCGCCCGTTTTGCTGGTGGTCTGCCGCCTTATCCAAGGGCTGTCGGCGGCGGGGGAGGCCACCGGATCGAATTCGTTCGTCGCAGAGCACGCACCACAGAACAAGCGCGGTTTTCTTGTCGCCTTTACCTATGCGTTCGCGAACCTGCCGCCGATCGTAGCTGCACTGCTCGTCTTACTCATCACCAACGTTCTGACCCCCGACGACTACAAGAGCTGGGGTTGGCGCATCCCATTCCTTCTCGGAGCACCACTGGCCCTCGTCGGCCTCTATATCCGCCGTAGAACAGAGGAATCGCCCGCTTTCATAAAGATGCGCGCGACCAGAGGTATTGAGCCCATGCCTCTGAGCATAGCTTTCAGAGACTATAAAAAGGAAATGGGCTTCTCTTTCGCCCTTGCCGCGCTGTCCAGCTTGGGATTCTATACACTAACAGGCTATTTTGTTACGTATCTCACCGTTACAGCAGGCCTAGATAGAAACAGCGCTCTCATCTCGAACAGTTTCGCGCTGCTGATCGCGTTCTTTGCGATGTTGCTGGGCGGGTATCTGTCCGACAGGATTGGCCGCAGGAAGACGATCTTGCTCGGCGCGGCGATCAGCACGCTCGTCTGCATCCCCGCCTATATGCTCGCAGGGCAGGGCAATCTCTTCGCTGCCATTCTGGGACAGGGCCTGCTCGCTTTAGCGCTAGGCCTCTTCTTCGGGCCGGTCGGCATCGCCTTCCTGGAATTGTTCCCTACGCGCATCCGTCTGAGCGGCGCCGGTGTAAGCTACAACGTTGCCTACACGGTTTTCGGCGGCACCGCGCCGCTCTTGAGCGCCTATCTCGTTTTGCAGACTGGTAACAAGCTTGCGCCGGCTTTTTATATGGCATTGGTTTCAATTGTGGTCTTCATCGTCGCTCTTTATTTGCCAGAAACATACCGAAAATCCCTCGTACACTCGGAAGATGAGGCCTAGATTCTTAATCCCAATTTTTTTGATGGTTCAGCCTTCGATAAAGGAATCCAGGGATGCGCTATGGGCCAAGGTCACCACGGGAGCGCCGCGAATACAGCGGCGTTCCATCGAGCGCCAGCATGATCATGTGGGGACGGCTCCGGCAGATCAAGGGCTCAGCCTCGGCATGTCAAGGTCACGCGTGCGGTCATGTCTTCTGCCTGTCGCGGCGGATGGTGTCATTAGCCGGCCCTGATGGATTCCGCTGATCCGCCGACCTCATCGAGAGAGCGAGCTCGAGGCTCCGACTATGCTGCAGATTCAGCGGATCTACTGCTTGTTCACATCACCTCATGATCCCGCTTAATTGCTTGATCCGTTGTCTTGAAGCCGCTGCTTACTCGACTGCGCTATGATAGCGGCCCTGGTCGATATCTTCTCCCGGTTCTCACCGACCGTCTATCCGCGCTTCAGCTATCGCGGCGAGGATGTCGTCCTGACCCTTGAGCGGATTTGCGGCGGCATGGGCTATGGCCTCCGGCAAGGTCATCACCGACTGCGCCTAAGACGCCCACAGCCTGCAGATGCAATCCTCGACGAAGGCGGTGAACACGTCATCCTGCCACCGCGCCGTCGCAAATATCAGCACAGCTACGACAAGATCGCATACTGCCAGCGCTGGGGCATCGAGAGCTTCTTTGCAAACCTCAAGCAGTGGCGACGCATCGCCACACGCTACGACAAGCTCGCTGCAAACTTCATCGGCTTCATCAAAATCGCCAGCGTCATGCTATGGCTCAAACGATTAAATCGGCACCACCGCCTAGAACTTCAAATTTGAACGAAACGGGTACGCGCTTATGGAGCAGGAGCACACCGAAATCCTGAATCGGCGCCGTAACTTACTTGCTAGGCCCGGCCCGAACGCGGCTGCGAAGTAGCGACAATTACTCGGTATCAGGTCAAACGTGACTTTCGAGGCAAGCGAGGATCGCCTCAACCGGATGGCGAGGCCGGAGCCCAGCAAGACGCTTCACCTGGCAGCGGCAGGAGAAGCCGGTCGTGAGAACGTAATCCTCGGTCCCGGGAACGAAATGATCCTTCCAACTCATTTCGAATAGCTGCCTGGACATACCGAGATGTTCCACTTGGTGACCGAAGAGACCCGCCATGCCGCAGCAGCCGACTGATGGGCTGGTTACGTCCATCCCGAAGTGCGAGAATATCCTCTGCCAAGCCGCTGCCGTCTCCGGGCGGGCGGTTCTTTCGGTGCAATGAAGAAGGATGCGGAATCGCTTCATGACTTGGACGGTTTCTCGTTTGATGCGCCCAGCCTCGATCGCATCCGCAAGGAATCGTTCGATCCCCTGGACAGGTGCCGGCGCATCGCCCAGCGGAATGCATCTGGCGTATTCCTGCTCGAACAACAGTCCCGTTGCTGCGTCGAGGCTCACAATCGGCACACCAATCGATGTATAAGCGTTTCTCAGCCGCACGAACCGTGTGGCCGTATTCAGAAATCGGTCCCTCATCCCCAAGACGTCCTGCGCCTTGCCGGTTACGGCAAAGGGGGTGATCCCGACACGAAAGCCAAAGCGCTCCAACAGTCGACAGGCGGCCTCGATCACCTCTGTGTCGAAGCTACCCAGAAAGCTGTCCTGCAGCACGATAACCGTTCGAGCCCGCTCCTTGTCCGGCAACAGAGCGATTTTTTCTGGCGTCACTATCCGTCTTTTGATCGGTGCCGAGGTCGAGAACTCGGGTAGATCCACGAGGCCGACCACACGCGAGACGATCGTTTTCACGATAGAACTCCGCAAGAACGTGTTCGAAGCCAGTGGCAATCTCCGCGCGATGCCGATCATACCCTCGAGATGGGCCAAAAAGCGGTCACGGGCGGGACGCGTCCTCGCACGGTAGTAGGCCGCGAGGAACCGTGACTTCATGTCAGGGATGTCGACCCTCACGGGGCATTGGCTTGCGCATGCCTTGCACGAAAGGCACGTATCTAAGGAGAGCTTGGTCTGCCTCTCGATCTCTGCCAGTTCCGAACCGACTGCTTCGCCGCGGCCTTCTCGGGATTTGAGTTGCGCCCAGGTGCGCAGAAGTGTCGCGCGGCCTTTCGGTGACTGCACCCGGTCACGCGTCGCCTTGTAGGATGGACACATTGCATCGGAGACGTCCCAGGTGTGACAGGCTGCGTTCCCGTTGCATGCAACGGCGCGACCGAAATCCTGCCTGTGCTCCAAGTCTAGCAGCTTGTCGAACTCGCCCCGGAAGGGCACGGTATCGATACGATCGATTGCAACCCGACCATTCGGAGAGGTAAGCTTTCCTGGATTTAGAATGTTCTGGGGATCGAACACTGCTTTGATGCGACACAGCTCAGCATATAGGATCGGACCGAAAAAGAACGGAGAGTACTCACCCCTGTACCCGCGTCCATGCTCCCCCCATAGAAGGCCGCTGTAAGCCTTCGTGAGAGCCGCGACCTCATCGGAAATCGGACGGATCAAGGCAGCGTCCTCCGGCCGCGTCATGTCCAAAGCGGGGCGAACGTGCAGGCACCCGACGTCCGCATGACCAAACATGCCGTAAGATAGCCCGTGGCGGTCGAGCACGGCTCTGAAGTCGGCGACGTAATCTGCCAGCCGTTCAGGCGGCACAGCCGTGTCCTCGACGAAAGCAGTACCTTGCCTGCTTCCAGGCATGCGGCCAAGGAGGCCTACGGACTTTTCCCGCAACGTCCACAATTGGGCGATAACGCTGGGATCGTGGACGACAGTCCAGTCGGAGGCGGGATGCGCGGATTTCCGGAGCAAAGATTCAGCCGCGTCCGTCCGCCGCCGCAGTTCCTGTGGATCATCCGATACGAATTCAATGAAGTTGAGGCCTGCGACCACCATGCCCCCGGGCGAGCCTGTCTGGCCGAGGACTGACTCGATCCCGCTCCAGATCACGTCCGTCCGCGCAACGGCCAAGACCTTGTCGTCCAGGATCTCAATGGCTGAAGGCTCTGCGGCAAGCAAGTTGCGGACGTCGCGAAGCGCCGCATCGAAACTGCCGTAACGCGCGACCACTAGTGCGCGCAGCTTTGGGCGCGGGATCAAGCGCAGGGTAATGGACTTGGTGAAGGCAAGGGTACCTTCCGATCCGGCCAGAAGGAAGGCGAGGTCGAACCCATCATCACGCCGGACGTTCTTTAGATTGTAGCCCGTCAGGCCTCTGTTCATGCTCGGAAAGGTTTCATCGATCAGGCTTGCGTGCTGAGTGACGACGCGGAGCACCTCCCGGTAAATGTCATTGGCAAGCCCCTCGCCTTCCAGGACTCTATTCAGCTCAGTAGCCGTCAGCCTTTGGGCCCGATGGTCGGACCCGTCCGATAAAACCACGTCGAGGGCTTCGATATAATCGGACGTCTTACCATAGATGCGTGACCCCTTGCCTGCGGATACCGACGAAGCCGGCCATGCATTCCAATCTCAAGCCGGCCGGGTCTTCCGATTTGAAGCCGGCCACCCTTGGCGTCATTCGCATGGGTCGAGGGGATGATGTTTTGCGGTTCGTCGAAGGTCAAGCGGCAGGCTGAGCGATGCTGCTCTGTTTGGTTTTTCGCAGGCTCTCGCCCTTGAGGTCGATGCGGTAGGCGTTGTGAACGAGACGGTCGAGGATGGCGTCGGCGATGGTGGGATTGCCGATGAGCTCGTACCAGCGATCGACGGGAAGCTGGCTGGTCACGATGATCGATCGCGCCTCGTATCGGTCCTCGACGATTTCGAGGAGGTCGCGACGCTGCTCGGCATCGAGCGGCTCGGGTCCCCAGTCGTCGAGGATGAGCAGATCGAGGCGGGCGATGGTGCGCAGCATTCGAGCGTAGCGTCCATCGCCACGCGCCAGCGCCAGGGCTGCGAGAAGACGCGGCACGCGGTGATAGGCGACGGAGAAGTCTTCCCGGCAAGCCTTGTGGCCCAGCGCGCAGGAGAGCCAGCTCTTGCCGACGCCGCAGGGGCCGGTGATCAGGAGATTGTGCCGTGAGCGGATCCAGTCGCCGGCGGCAAGCTTAAGGAAGAGCGCGCGGTCGAGCCCGCGGACAGCGCGATAATCGACGTCCTCGACGCTGGCGGCATGACGCAATCTGGCGGCACGGGCCCGGCTCTCGAAGCGCTTCTGCTGGCGCAGCGTCTTCTCCTGTTCGAGCAGCAGCCCGAGCCATTCGGCATGTTCGAGACGGCTGGCCTCGGGCTGGGCATCGAGATCGCGGAAGCCCTTGGCCATGCCGTGGAGCCCGAGGCTGGTGAGCAGATCGAGGGTGGGATGGATCAGCATGATGGTCGTTCCTTCAATGGAAGTAGCCGGGGCCGCGGAGATTGGGGTGATCGATGACCACGTCGTCCGTCGGCGTTTTGCGGTCGGTCCTGTTGGCGATGATCGCGCTGATGCTCTTGTAGGTGAGCGCGCCGATGGCGACGGCGCGGGCAGCGACGATCTCGGCGCGTTCGGGCGCGATATCCTTGAACAGGCGCAGGATGCCCAGGCAGGTGCGGAAGCCCTGCTCGGGATGAGGCCGGTTGGCCAGGATGACGATAACAAGCCCCTCCGTGTTGGGGCCGATCGAGGCGCCCCAGCGCCGGAAGCGCTCCGGCGTCCACTCGGCGTAGCGCCGATGCGCGCTGGGCATGTGATCGGGATCTGTGCCATGCCGGCGCCCGCCATGACGACGCTGGTGTGCGGCGATGCGCTGACCCCGGTGGAACAGCTCGATCGTCCGGGTCGTTGCGCGGATATCGACCTGCTCGCGGATCAGGCCATGGGGTACCGAGTAGAAGAAGCCGTCGAACTCGACATGATAATCGAGGGAGACCCGCGCCAGGCGCCATTCCGCGAACTGGTAGTCGGCGTCCGGTAGCAGCGCCAGCACGGGCCGCTCGACGGTCTCGAACAGATGCCGACGGCTGACGCCGAGCCTGCGCATGACGTGGGCGTTGATGCGCTCCACCATGGCGGCGATCGCGGCATTCGCCTCGGCCAGCGAGAAGAAGGTCTGCCGACGCAGCCGCCCAAGGATATAGCTCTGGGCGAAGCGCACGCCGGCTTCGACCTTCGCCTTGTCGCGGGGCTTGCGCGGGCGGGCCGGCAGAATGCCGACGCCGTAATGGGCGGCCATCATCCCGTAGCTGCGGTTGATCTCGGGATCGTAGAACGAGGCTCTCTGGACGCCGGACTTCAGGTTGTCGGGCACGACGAGGCGCGGCACGCCACCGAGGAAGCGGAACATCCGGACATGGGCCTCGATCCAGTCGGGCAGCGTCTGCGTCCAGGTCGCTTCGGCATAGGTGTAGTTCGAGGCGCCCAGCACGGCGACGAAGATCTCGGCCTCCCGCACGACACCGGTGGTCCGATCGACGATCGAGAGCTTCTTGCCGGAGTAATCGACGAAGACCTTGTCGCCGGCGGGATGATCCTGGCGCATGGTCGGCGACAGGCGGCGTTCGAACTCCCGGTACAGATCGCAGAAGCGGCTGTAGCCGTAGCCGTCGGGATGAGCGTCGCGGTACTCCTCCCAGAGCACCATCAGGTTGACGCCGGGCCGCTTCAACTCGCAGACGAGGCAGGCCCAGTCCGGCTCGACGCGGCGGCGGAAGCCGCTCTTCACGCCGGCATGGGCGAACAGGCGCTGCTCGAGAACGGCGTCCGTCAGATCGCCGGCCAATGGCCAGGCAAGCCCGGCGGTCGCGGCGCGCTTGAGGTTATCTTGGATCGTGCTGCGCGCCACGCCGAGCGTGCGTCCGATCTCCCGCGCGCTCACCCCATCTCGGGCAAGCCGCAGCATCTGTCGTATCTGTCGCATGGTCAGTTCTCTCTTGGCAGGCATCCGGCTTCCCTCGATTGCGAGGGGCCTGATGCCCGAGGGACTGACCCAAACGAAAACGCCAAACTCTCCGAAAACCGGCCGGAGATTGATCGGAACCCCGGCCGGCTTCAAATCGGAATGGTGGCCGACATCAGATCGGAACGGTGGCCGGCTTCAAATCGGAATACCCGGCCGGAATGAATCGGAATCCGCACCTTGCCGGAAGCATCTGTCGCGACCATGCCGCCGATAGTCGCCCGCGTCGCTGTCGACACTGTCGGCGGGAAAAAGAGCCCGTAAGGCTTCAGGTATTCGTTGAGTTGGTCTAGGACGACGCCGGGCTCAACAACGACGGTGCGGCCGACGACGTCGAGGGATACGATCCGGTTGAGGTGACGGGAAACATCGACGACAACCCCCCGAGTGAGAGATTGTCCGTTAGTGCCCGTTCCACCGCCGCGCGGAGATAACGCTATCGGCCGTTGCGGATCGGAACGTGCCGCCCGAACGATCCGATTTATGTCCTCGCCGCCACGAGGATAGAGCACGGCTGCCGGAAGAACCTGATAAATGCTGTTGTCGGTCGCTGATACTAGGCGCGAAGCCACATCCTGCGCGACCTCGCCTGCATATCCATCTCCTAATAAGCCCGTGAGAAAACGGCTGAGTGCCTGTTCGCCCGGGTCACTGATTCCGACGTGCCGCGCGCCTGAATCAGAAACCTTGGCCATGGTCGGCGCGGTAATCATGCTCGAATTCAGGCGGCAGACGGTTTGCGCCCGTCGCGAAGGGCAGCTTCGACCGCGCCGATTGAACGGGCTTGGGCATCCTCGTAGAGACGGAATTCGTCGAGCACCGACGCACCGAGTGCTGCCTCGAATGCGTCGCGATTGGCATTTGCCGCGTAGCTCTTCTGTTCCGAGCCACCAAGGTTGGATTGAAAAATTCCTGCGGCACTGACGGGAAGAAAGTCCTCGTATACGATGGGGACCGCCTCGATGTGCCCCGCCGCAATCAGGTCATCCATGCCCAACCCTGTGAGATCGGCCACCGCCCCGCTTCCCGTCAGTGAATAGCGGAAGTATCCGAGATCCTGTGCGCGAATTTCTTCGTAGCTGTCGGGAAAGCGCGCAAACGCTTCGGCGAGGCGAGAGGGATAGTCTGCGGAAGCGCTACCTGCGCCATCCTCGTCGCGCACGGAGGCCAACAACTCGTCGTAGAGGGCGCGCCCTTTTCGGGTTAGCGCGATGCCGCGCTGCTCGATCTCGCCGAAACGCGCCGTATGGGTTCCTCTACGCGTATGTTCATCTCCCATGAACAGTACCGACTCCTCCAGCGCTTTGAAGCTGGTCTGGCGGAGGAGGATCGGGCAAGATCGGGTTGGCGGCCCCTCGATTACGGCCTTGGCGGTGATGCCACGCTCCGGCATGCCGACTTGCACTGCATCGATATCTAGGGTTCGCGGTGTCAGGTGATTGATGTGCGGTCCCTTGAAGCTGACGACATCCGCAATGAGACGGTGGGCGGCGAGCAGCTTCCCGTACACATCCGCATCGACGGTAGCCTCACTGTGCCACCGGAAGGTCTCCAGGGCTTCGGAGACGAACTCCTCGGCTTCTGTTGGTGTCAGGCTGCCTTGGTCCTCAAACTTCTTTATGAGCCGCAGAGCCCCTGGGGTGAATATTTGTCGCCGATCAAGAATGGCCTGCGCTTCCTTTCGGAGATCTTCATCTTCGATGAGTTCCAGGCGCAGCAATGACGTGAAGACTCGAAAGGGATTTATCGCGAGAGAGGCGTCATCAATCGGACGGAAGGCGGTGGAATGGACCGGAACTCCTGCCACGGACAGATCGTAATAGCCCACGGGCACCATTCCCATGACGGCGAACAGGCGCCGCATCGTAGAGAGTTCCGCAGCGGTCCCAATTCGGATCGCCCCATGCCTCTCGAGATCGAGCCGGTCTAACTCATCAGCGCGAGCGAGCCGTTCCTGCAACTCAGAGTTGCGGTCCAATGTGGCTCTGTTTACTTCCGCGACCAATTCCATAAGCGTCCCGTATTGCGGGACCTCAGCGCGGTACATATCGGACATGGCGCGCGAAAACATGGTGCGGACGTCGTCTGGGCTAACGGAAGAGTTTAAGGCCATCCGGGATCTCCGTATTCGGGCGTCGATCGTTGATTGTCTCAGGTAATGGACTCACCACCGGCGTTGGTGGTGCTTGGTCGCGATCAGCTTTCGGCGCTCGCTGTGACCAGAATCTCTATTCTGGCCCCCGCGCGAGCCAGGCCGACTTGGCACGTCGCCCGGCCGGGCGGGCTCTCGGGATCAACCCAAGCCTCCCATGCGGAGTTGAAGCCCGCAAAGTCCGCAAGGTCGCTCAGCCAGATCTCTGCGAAGACGATGGCCGATTTCGTCAGGCCAATCTGCGCGAGCAGTGTGTCGATCTTGCAGAAGACCTCCTGCGACTGGCCATCGATTGCCTGAGCGCAGTCATCGGCAATCTGTCCCGCCAAGTGGATCGTGCTCCCGTGCTGCACGATCTGGCTCATTCTCCGGGATTTCTGAAGACGGGTGATGGTCGCCATTGTGCGATCCTCCATTGCAAAGGAATGCATTTTCTGCGGTGTGTCCTGAGCCTAGTTACCGCTCGCTTCGGCTTGCCCAGCTCGCATACTTCATGCGTGTGCGGACGCCGACGCCGAGGAACGGCTGTGGCGGATTGAGCGCAGGCATGCCCGACACGTCGGCCATGTCCGAGACGAGCTGCGAATCCTGCCCTGTCGCTAGGTCGGCGAGCAAATGCCCAGAGATTGTACCGCGTGCTGCGCCAACGGCTTGGTGGCAGGCGGAGGCGTAGACGCCATCGCCGACCTTCCCGAAAAAGGCCGCATAGTTCCGCGACATACCGCAGACACCACCCCATGTGTGCTCGAATTCTACGTCCTTCGCCCATGGATAGCGATTGATCAGCCCTTTGCGGTGGTTCTTCCGGACGACCGCGATGTCATCGAGCCTGCTCGCATAGTCGGGGACGTAGCGGTGCTCGTGACGGATGAGCAATCTGCGGTCGGTCGTGAACCGCATCGTCGTCCCTGCATGGTCGGCCGGTGTCAGCCCCCAGTTGTCCGCACCGCCATAGTTTTCCATTTCCCGGGAGGTCAACGGACGCGTTATGCTGGCAAAGGTCATCACCGGCACCATCCGCTGACGCAGGTAGCCGAACTCTGCCGAGAATACGTTCGTGCCGAGGAGCAGTCGGGGTGTCACGACCGATCCTTGGGATGAGCTCAGCTCGATTCTTCCGGCGCTGCGGTCGATGTTGGTGATGGGCGTATCCTCATAGACCTCTACGTTCGGCGGGAGCGTCTCGCCGAGGCCACGTACGAGCGCGGCTGGCTGCATGAGGATCCCGGTCGGGATGTAGATCGCAGCCTCGTAGTAGGACGTGCCGAACACTTTCGTGAGAGAGGAACGGTCGTGCCATTGATAGGGATGGCCAATTGCGTCCAGGAGCGTTTTGTAGGTCTTCAGATAATCGAGGCCTCTTCTCCCGACGGCGGCCTGGTAGCGGCCGGCGTGGGACCACTGGCAATCGATTCCATACCGTTGGACGGTTTCATCTAGGAACGAGATCGCCGCTTCATTAAGGCGCATCACTTTTTTCTTGTAGCTGGCATCCGGGTTCTCAAGATCGCGCTTGTGCGGAAGATCGATGACGAAGCCGGAGTTGCGCCCGGAGGCTCCCTGGCCGATGCGCAAGGCCTCGATGAGCATGATGCGGTCGTTTGGGCGCAAAGCCGCCAGTCGTCGGGCGGCCGCGAGCCCCACGAATCCTGCGCCCACCACCACCCAGTCCGCTTCTTGTCGACCCGACAGGGTACAAGCTGGCTTGGGAACGGGCAGTAGCTGGTACCAGCCGCAAGAGCGGTCGTCGCGTGGAAGTGTCTTGATCTGCATGTCGGGAAACCTCGCGGCCCACCTTCTTCGGTCGAGCGGCCACAGCGGGACGCTGCCGGAGGCAGCCCGTGTGCCACTCCTGTAAAAAGTAAGTCGAATCGGTTCGCGGCGCCTCAGGCTGCGGTCACGCAGCGCTCTCGATGCTGCGGACCACCTCCGCCTGAACGGAATCCCAGATGTGACGTTTGAGATCGACAAAACGATCGGACAACTGGACATCTGCGTTTCGAGGGTACGGCAGGTCGTTTGCAATATCCTGCACGACCCGGCCAGGCCGAGCGGACATCACGATGATCCGCGACGAGAGTAGGAGAGCCTCGTCGATAGAGTGCGTGATGAACAGGATCGTTTTGCGCTGCTGCTCGTAGATCCGGACCAGTTGCTCCTGCAGGACCTGACGGGTCATGGCGTCGAGCGCGGCAAACGGCTCGTCGAAAAGCATGACGCTGGGATTGTTGGCGAGGACACGAGCGATAGCGACGCGCTGGCGCATACCTCCTGAAAGCGCTTTGGGGTAGGCCTTTTCGAAGCCCCGCAGCCCCACCATGTCGACATATGCTTGCGCCTGCGCGCGGCGTTGTGCCTTTCCCTCGCCCTTCATCTTAAGGCCGAACGCAATATTGTCCTCGACGGACATCCAGGGAAACAGGGCATACTGCTGAAAGACCATGCCGCATTGCGGGTTAACGCCCGTGTTCTCCTTGCCCTGGATCTGTATCCGCCCCTGGGTCGGCTCGTCGAAACCTGCGATCATATTGAGCATAGTGCTCTTGCCGCAGCCTGAAGCTCCGACGATGACGACGAACTCGCCCTCTTCGACCGTCAAAGTGACGTCGTTCAGGGCCAACATCGGGCCATAACTCTTGGACACGTTCGAGAACTGGATCACAGGGGTCTGATTCAGGCCTTCCATGGCAGGGCCCTCTTTTCGACGAACCGGAACACCAGATCTGTAGCCATCACCGTAATACTGATGAGCACCATGCCGAGGACGACAGTATCGGTCTGGAAGTATTCCTTGCCGTTCATGATCATGAAGCCGAGGCCTTCCCGGGCTGCCACGAGTTCCGCTGAAATGACGCAGGTCCAGGCGATGCCCAGCATGACCTTTAGTCCGCTGAGAATCTGGGGAAGGCTCGCCGGCAGGATCACCTCGATCATGACGTCCCTGGACTTCGCGCCGAGATTCTGTGCCGCCTTGATCAAGAGAGGATCGACGCTCTTCGTCGCCTCCATCACGTACAGGAGTGACGGCGCGAACGCTCCCATGAACACGATCGAATATTTCTGGGACTCGCCGATGCCGAACCAAAGGAGCGACAGGGGAATCCAGCTCATCGACGGAAGCGGACGAAGGAACGACAGGACGGGATCGAAGACCGCCCGGGAGACCGGAGAGAAACCCAGGAAAATTCCCAAGGGTATGGCGACCAGAGAGGCGAGCAGAAAGCCGACCATTACGCGCCAAGTCGATGCCACCACGTGCCCGAGCAGGATGCCCTGCTCATTCATCAGCATGGCCCGGTTCAGGATCTGCGAGGGAGCGGGCAGGAACAGCGGCTCGACCAGGCCGAACCTTGTGACGCCCTCCCATAAGGAAAGGAGGGCAATGCACGAAGCAAGGCTGATGGCCAGCTTGGGAACCTTCGCCCGTTGAGCCTTGCCGCTGGACGGAGCCCCTGAACGGGCTCCGTCGCCGGTGGTTGCGATGTCAGTTTTCATTGCAACAGACCAGTCTTCACCCAATCATCGACCTTGGGCGCTCTGTCGATCTGCTTGTAACGCACCAGCAATTCCGCCAGGGACTGGAGTCCTTTGGTGAATGATCCTCCCGGGGCCATAATCTTCTGCTGCTCTTCGCGACCGATCCACTCGATATCCTGCAGGACAGCGAGCTGTTCGTCGGAAGACAGCTGAGTCAGATCCGTCAGGACGGCAGCGGCCTCCTTCGGATTGTCGGCGATGAAGCGGGCCGCCTCGAAGTACCCATCGAGAAATGCGGTGGTGGTCTTCGGGTTCTTGTCCACGAAACTGCGATTTGCGACCAAGACATCGGGCCCTGGCCCGAGCTTGAATTGCTTGTAGAGGCTGAACTCCTTGGCATCCAGCAGGACGTTGCTGTTGGCCTGCGCCTTGAGCGTGTTGAAGGCAGGCGTCCAGGTCGCCACCGCGTCAACTTGCTTGGCTCGCAAGGCGCTGGGCGTGTCGCTGGCCGGCAGGTTGATGAGCGTGACATCCTTGTTCGGGTCGAGGCCGGCCTGTTCCAAAACATCGAGAGCGAGCACATGTGAACTCGTCGCGAACGGCACGCCGATCTTCTTGCCCTTCAAGTCTTTGATCGATTTGATATCAGCCGAGGCAATGACGCCCTCGACCGTGGCATAGGAGTCTGGAGCAGCGAGAACAGAGAAAGCCTTCGTACCCGAGGCCATCAGAGCGATGGCCGAGATGGAGCCGGCTCCGCCGAACTCTATCTCCCCGACAGCCAGGGAGGCCATGCGCGCGGATCCCGTGCTGAAATTCTTCCAATCGACGGTCAATCCCCGATTGGTAAAGTAGCCCTTCTTTATGCCTACCCAGACGGGGTAGTGACTGAGCCAGGAAGAGCCGCCATAGGAGACTTTGGCCTTTTCGAGTTCCGCGCCGGATGCGAGGCTCGGGGAAACGATGGCTATCGCCAGAGCCACGGTAGACGCCAGTAATTGTCTTTTTGTCTTCTGCATGGTGCTTTCCTCCCTACCCGGTCGTGAGCTGCCGGATCTTGCGCATGAACGCTTTCTGCCGCGAGCCGTCTTCTGGCCCTGAAGCCATTTCGCGACGGATTGAGTCTTAGCATGGGCCGTCGAGGAGCTCCCGCAAAAACGGGCATTATTAATATTTCTAATCTTATAGCATTTGCATTGCTTCTGATTTGATGCCCTAAAAGCGCTGCAGCGGCCGGGGGGGGGCACGCTTCTCATGCCTTTGTAATCGATTATTCGTTTGAAAACCGCGATCCAATCGCCCTATGGTGATTTTGTCAGAGGCCCCGCTCATGAAGTATGTTCACTAAAAATAATGTAGAGGCTTTCGATGGCGCCGGCCAAGGCCAGATTGGACCGAGAACAATTCGTAGAGCTTTCATCGCTCGCAGTCTTCACAGAGATCGTTCGCGAACGCTCACTGACTGCCGCTTCTAAAAAAGTCGGGCTGACACAATCCGCCGTTTCGCAACTGCTCAAACAAATCGAACTACTTCTCGGGGTCGAGTTGATAGATCGCACGGCCCGGCCATTGCGGGTGACGCCGGCAGGGGTGAGATTCCTTGCTTATGCGGATTCCATGCTCCTTGAAGCGAGAAAAATCTCCACTGCCGTTCGCCAAAGCGCCAGGGCGGCCTTTCCCAAGATCCGCCTTGGTCTCACAGACAGCTTCGCCTCCACTTTCGGCCCGCATATCGTGCCCCACCTACAGAGCCGCGCCGAGCAACTCACTCTCCGCTCCTCAGGGATTAACACCACGATCCGTGAAGCATTGCTGGCCCGAGAACTGGATCTGATTGTCACAACGGATCCGTTCGACTCCATTGATGGGCTGGAACGTCATGAACTCTTTCGCGATCCTTTCCTGCTCGTCTCGCCGGCCGACTATTCCGGGCTTTCTATCGATGGCTTGCGTGGGCTTGCTCATCAATTGCCTTTGGTCCGATACAGTCGCCGTTCATCGCTGGGGATTCATATCGATGTTCATCTGCGTCGACTGGGCATCGAACCTGTCGACCGGTTCGAGATGGACTCGTCAGATACCCTGTTGAGCATGGTTACAGCTGGTCCCGGCTGGGCCCTGACGACTGCGCTTTGCCTCCTTCACGCGCGCCACTTCGTCGGCAATGCGAGACTCGACCCTTTGCCGGGACCTCGCACGTCGCGCTGCTTCTATCTGATCGCCCGAAGGGAGGAGCACGGCGACATGCCGCAACAAATCGCGCGTATATGCCGGTCCCTTCTCGTCGAAAAAGTAATTCCTGATATGAAGACCATAATACCCTGGCTGAATAACGACCTGTTCAAATTAGAATCTAGATTAGAAAATTGAGTTTTAAGAATTGTTATTCAGACTTACCTCTATCTAAAAACTGGCAGTCGCAGCCGATTGGTCTGCGCTGGCGAGAGAATGGGCGATTGCGAAGATGGCCTCTAAGGTCGAATCTTTGTGTATATCTACGAGGTCTTGAAAGCGATCGAGGCGGCCATCGATTGCAGCGCCGAATGAACGATGTACGCTCGATGTTGGCACCCGCCCCCCCAAAAAGTGTCCGAAGACGATCCGGGTCGAACAGGGCTCCGAATTCTTCAGCCGTGACCTGGCCTGTGGGTCCGAACAACGAGAAGTTTGCCGCACCGCTCCGCGATAGGCAGAAAATCTATCGCCTAGAGCGCTTCCGGTTTAATCTGGGTCATATCCTGCGGCTTTAAAGTCGTTTGCGCATTCAGGCGGTGATCCGACGCACGTCGACATGAAAGGGGTAGAACGGCACAACCTCGCTCCAGGCGCGGCGCCAGCTCTGGGCCAGGGCCGGATAGCGTGGACCCCAGAGACCTTCCTCAAAAGTGCGTAGCTCCGCTTCGCCGGCTTCGACAGCGACAGCGCGGCAAATCATCTTCAACGCGGCGGCAACGGCCCTTCGATCCTTGTAGGAGACGAAATCGAGGCTGTGCGCAGCAGGTCAACCACGCAGATCTGGACCATCTCCTCCGAGAAGACGGCCAGGATCGCGTCGGGAAAGCCCTTCAGCCCGTCGACGACGGCGAGCAGGATGTCCTCGACGCCGCGGTTGCGCAGCTCGTTTATGACGCGCAGCCAGAACTTTGCACCTTCGTTCTGCTCTAGCCAGATGCCGAGAATCTCCTTGGCGCCGTAAGCTCGAACATCAAGACAGACAAACAGATCCATGGACCGGTTAAACCGATGGAGCCTGCCCGGAAAATCCTACCGTCTCCTATTTGGCAGGAGGTGACCGCCCCCCGGCAACCCGATCTTTTTTGAACCTCCAGCCATGCGACCGCAGCCAGGAACGGAGCCCGCTGTGGCCTATGACGACCGACCACTCGCCCGACAGACGCGCCATCGTCTCGTTCAACGTAATGTTCCGGCGATCTGCGATCAGCCCCACGATGAAGGCCTCATCCGCATCCAGGCGCGAGGCTCGCCGTCGGCCCTTCACCCGCTCGCCGAGCCTCGCCCGAGCGATCCACCGGATCGCCGTCCAGATCCCGACCCCGAGCCGGGCTGCTGCCTGGCGTACCGAATGCCCATCGCTCGAAGCCTTCAAAGCCCGCCCACGAAGATCATCGCTCAGCGCCGGCGTCATCGCACGCCCTCATCAACCGGTACGTTGAGTTAGGCCGACGGCAAAAGCGTCGCCTCACAATCGTTTCAACAAAGGCCGGAAACGCTCGAGTTTTAGGCTTATGATTTTCGAGAGAAAATAATACCTCCCACACTACCGTTTACAATGTTTGGCAGGAGAGCTTTCCAGGCCTCGATCATCTGCGCGTAATAATCACGATCGTTCCGCAGAACGGTCTGAACGCCCATTCCTCTGAGTAGGCATATAGTAAGGTTTAAAATCATGCGTATTTCAGCTGAAGTTCTGCTTTCGGCCGCGCAAAACTCATCCCAGATTTCGTCCATCGCATGATGGAATTTCTGCACAATCGGGATCATCTGATCGCGAAATGGTGCGTCGGTTCGAGCTGATACCACAAGCTCAAGGCTTAGGTGCAAAAACCGACCAGAGAAAATCGGCCAGAGAAAATCTATAATCGCATCAGAAGAGATTGATGCGCTTCTAAGCTCAGCCGTCTTGCTTCTCAGGCGCTCCGTCATCTCATTGAGAAAGTCCTCCATCGCGGCCTGGACGATCTCCTCCCTGGTCGAAAAATGATGGAGCAACGCACCTCGGGACACTTCGGCCCGATGTGCGATCTGCTTCGTTGTCACCGCTTGCAAGCCCACTGCGTGGATTTCCTCGAGAGCCGCGCCGATTAGCTTCTCGCGGGTCACCACGCTTCTGACCTGCTTGCGCCTCTTGGCCACCATTCTCGTCCGCCTCAGGTCTCGGTTCGCACATGCGTTCGGTATCGCATGGCCCGTCTCTAGATAGTTTGCAAATCCTTATAAAAGCAAGCTTGATTGATTTTATAAGGATGCTAAGTTCGTGACATGCCCCCGACAGGGTCGTGGGTTAGATCGCTGGGGTAGGGCGTGAAAAATTCGTATTGGCTAACAAACTTACGACTTCTCGACTGTCGCGCGGGTCGGCTTATTGCAGGCAAAAGCGTCCACATTCGCGATGGCGTAATTGACGAAGTCGTCGAGGATGCGCACCCCGTCACGGGCGCGGTTTTTGATCTCGGGAACCGCGTGCTGATGCCGGGGCTGATCGACTGCCACGTTCATGTTACCGCGGTGAAGCTCAATCTCGCTCCTGGGAAAGAGTTGCCAACCTCCCTCGTCACCGCCCGCTCGTCGCGCGTCATGCGAGAAATGCTCCTTAGGGGATTTACCAGCGTCCGAGATGCCGGCGGGGCAGATCTGGGCCTGAAACGCGCCGTCGAGGAAGGGCTTTTCCAGGGACCTCGGCTCTTCATTTGCGGACGGGCAATCAGCCAAACGGGCGGTCATGGTGATTTCCGCGCCCAGATCGATCAGCCGAACGTCCACGAGATGGAGCACACTCTCAATGGCATTGGCCGCATAGCAGACGGGGTGCCCGAGGTGCGGCGGGCTACGCGCGACGAGTTGCGGCTCGGCGCGGACCACGTCAAAATCATGGCGTCGGGCGGTGTCGCCTCCGTGGCAGACCCGATCGATTTCCTGCAGTACTCCGATGAAGAGCTCGCGGCCTTCGTCGATGAGGCGCGGCGGGCGAGAACCTACGTCATGGCCCATACTTATACCGCAGATGCGGTGGAAAGATGCGTCCGAGCCGGCGTCCGGACAATCGAGCACGGAAATCTGATCGATAAGCCCACGGCCGAGCTGATGGCCGCGCGTGGAGCCTATTTGGTTCCGACACTAGTGACCTATGATGCGCTGGCGCGAGAAGGGCGAAATCTCGGTTTCTCTGAGGTCAGCCTTTCGAAGCTAGAGCGCGTTTTGGCCGTCGGATCGGATTCACTTCGCATTGCCCAGGCGGCTGGTGTGAAAATGGCTTATGGCAGCGACCTGCTCGGCGAGCTTCATCGTTGCCAGCTCGATGAATTCCGCCTCAGAAGCGCGGTGTTGAGCGCACCTGAGCTGATCCGCAGTGCAACGTCCCTTGGTGCCGAGGTGGTTGGAATGGAGGGGAAGCTCGGCGTCATCGCTCCTGGTGCATATGCCGACATGTTGGTGCTGGATGAAAATCCACTCGAAGACATCAATGTTCTGACCGATCCTACGAAGAACATTCGTGCGATCATTAAGCATGGCGAGTTTGTAAAAAGGGAAATCTAAAACGGAACCTACAGCAAGTACAACTCAGGAGTTTTGCTTGCGTCATTTCCTGATATCAAAACAAAAAGGGGATAACATGACAAAATTTGTAATTAATCGACGGGCGGCCGTTTCTGGCCTGATCACAACTTTGCTTTCAACGTCATGGAGCGATTCAGCATTCGCGGCTGGAAATATCCGGGTCGGGGCACTAAATCCGGTCACAGGTGCCGCCGCGGCCTTTGGCGCCGGCATGCAGAAGACGATCATTGCTGCATCGGAGCGCATCAATGCTCAAGGTGGCGCGGGAGGGCGACGATTCGAGATTTTTGCCGAGGATAGTCAAACTCTTCCAGAGCCAGCGCTGCTCGCTGCTCGGAAGCTGATCGAGGTCAATAAGGTCCATTGCCTGCTCGGAGTCTATTCGAGCCCCGAGGCGCTGGCGATCATCCCAGTGACCAACGCGTCGAACGTCGTGCTGATGCATAACGGCGCAGCTCCGAAACTGGCATCGGACAATACAAAAGGTCTGGGCTTCCAGTTCTACCCGAGCAGCAACTCAATTGGTTTTGTTCTTGACTTCATCGCCGCTCGCGAGGCCGCAAAGAAGCCGGTCACCCTCACCCTCACGAACGACGCTTCTATCGGAAACACCGCTGCGTTCGCTGCGCGCTGGAAAACGAGGACTGGCACCGCACCCGGCAACATTCAGTATCAGCCGAATCAGCCAAACTACAGGTCAGAATTGCAGACTCTTCTGGCTCTCAATCCTGACCTCATCGTGCTCAATGGCTACGAGCCGGACGCGACGATCCTAGTCAAGCAACTTTATGAGCTCGGAAACTCTGCGCCGATCGTAGCACCGGAGTTCGCCGCTACACCCCGACTTGTGTCGGCGGTCGGCAAGGATATCGCCGAAGGGCTGATGGTCTACCGCTTCACCCCGAGCCGCGGCTCGCCCGCATATAAGGAGTTCGATGCCATTTATCAGGAGGCGATGAAGACTTCCGGTGCGGGCAACAACTTCGCAGCCATGGCGTTCGATCAGGTGGTGCTCGTAGCGCTGGCCCTGGAGGCTGCCCCGAATGCAAACAACGGAGCTGAGATCGCCCGAGCCATCAGACAAATCTGCGGTCCGGAAGGCGAAGTCGTTAACAGCTTTGCAGAAGGAAGGGAGTTGCTGAAAAAAGGCGTCAAGAACCTCAACTATCAGGGAGCTTCCGGCCCGGTCGATTTCGACAAAGAGGGCCGCACACCGGCGAACTTCAGCGTCTCCACGATCAAGAACGCGCAGTCGGCAGATCGATACGATGTTGGCTTCGAGCGCTGAATGATGTTCTATGCGAACCTCGCGATGTCCGGCTTGGTACAAGGGTTGCTGCTTGCGACCCTTGCACTGTCAATCTCACTTTGCTTCTCGGTCGCGAAGTTCACCAATGCCGCCACCGGCGATTTCATGACAGTGGGTGCCTATGTCGTGGTTGGCACTCAGGCGCTCACGAACGGATCGTTGATCGCCGGGCTCTTGGGCTCAGCGGCCGCAGTGGCCGGGCTATCTCTGGTTGCTTATGCAGTACTTTTTCGACATCTCGGCAAAGCTTCGCCCGTCATGGCTCTGATCGCTTCGGTCGGTCTGGCACTGTTTGTTCGGGCTATACTCACCTTGTTCGTCGGGCACGGACAGTTTGCGATCGACTACCCTGCCAGCCGGGCGATGAACTTCAACGGTTTCCGCGTGGTGCCTATCGACCTCTGGGTCGCGGCGGGCTGTGTCTTTCTGCTGGGCCTCGTCTTTGCGGTCCTGTATTTGACGCCAATCGGACTCCAGGTGCGCGCGCTCGCGGATAATCGCGATCTAGCGCGCAGCGCGGGCATCAAGGCTCGCCGAGTCATGATCCTCCTCTGGGCGTTGATCGGCATCGTGACCGCGATGGGCGGCGCCCTCGTAGGTATCAAGACAGTGGTCATTCCAGAGATGGGCTGGCACCTGATTCTGTCCGGCTTTGCCGCCGCCGTCCTAGGAGGATTGGGCAACCCGATTGGTGCTGTAGTTGCAGCCGTCGCATTGGGAGTGCTGCAGGAATTGTCGACGCCTTGGACAGGGTTTGTCTTCAAGTCCATCTTTTCCTTTGGAATCTTGATCGCCGCTTTGATCTGGAAGCCCGAAGGGCTGTTTGGTCGGCCTGAGCAGGTGCGCTGATGGATCACTATCTCATCACGCTTCTGTCCATCGGCGGAATCTACCTCCTGCTCGCGCAAGCGCTGAACTTCCAATACGGCTTCGCGGGTCTCGCAAATTTCGGCGTTGTCGGATTTTACGCCATTGGGGCCTACACATCCGCGCTTCTTTCGATGGCGGGTTGGCCAGTGCCCGTCTCAGTCTTGGTAGGGGGATTGGCCGGTGTGCTTGCCAGCCTGCTACTCGGGCGCATCTGCTTGCGCCTTCGCGCAGACTATCTGGGCATCGTCACTCTCAGCTTCAGCGAGATTGTCAGGACATTCCTGATCGGGCACGAATCGCTGACCAATGGCCCACGCGGCATAGCGAACGTGCCGGCTCTGCCTCTTCCGTGGTCGAGCGCTGCAAATTTCCTGACCGTGATCATCCTAGCCAATCTCTTGGTCGCAGTCGGCATCTATTTATGGGTGAGAAGCCCCTTTGGGAGATCCGTTCAAGCGATGCGCGATGATGAAGCGGCTTTCTCGGCGATCGCCAAGAGTGCGTTGTCATATAAGATGCGCGTGCTAGGTCTCGGTGGTGGAATTATGGCTATCGCCGGAGCGCTCTACGCGCATTACATCGGCTATATCAGCCCGGACCAGTTTATTCCCTTGACAACCTTCTATGTGTGGATCGCGGTGATTGTTGGCGGTGCCGGACGATTGAGCGGAGCACTAGCCGGCACCCTGCTCCTGACATTGTTTCTCGAAGGATCCCGCTTCCTTCGCGATGTTCTCCCATGGATTTCAGAAGTTGAGATGGCGAGCATTCGGCTCGCGGCTATCGGCCTTGCCTTGATGATCATGACAGTCTGGCGCCCCCAGGGCCTCATGGGGAACTACACCTCCAAATGACTCTCACGCTCGATTCCTTGTCGCGCTCCTATGGCGGATTTCACGCTGTTCAGAGTGTCAGTCTCTCGCTATCGACCAACGCCATCGTCGGCATGATTGGCCCGAACGGCGCGGGCAAGACAACACTGTTCAGCCTCATCAACGGTCTTCAGTCGCCGAGTTCCGGATCGGTTTCCCTGGATGGTCTCGATCTCACGACATTGCCAGCATTCAAACGCGCCAGAGCTGGATTGGCATGGACATTTCAGGTCCCGAGGCCGTTCTCGCATCTCACCGTCCTGGAAAATCTGCTCGTAGCCGCAAGAAATCAGCCAGGAGACTCGATCCTGCGGGCCTTTTTTCAGCCTAGAGCGACCCGTCGGTTTGAAGTCGAGATCGAAAGGCGTGCAAAGCAAATTCTAGAATTTCTACGTCTGTCTCACGTGTCCGAAGAGTTCTCCAAGAACCTGTCCGGAGGGCAAAAAAAATTGGTCGAGCTTGGAAGAGCTCTCATGCTCGAACCGAAGTTTATTCTTCTGGATGAACCTTTTGCGGGCGTTAATCCGGTTCTAATCGATGAGATAAGCGAGAGGATCATTGAACTCAATCAACTTGGGATCGGCTTTCTGATAATTGAACACAATATCGGGGCCCTGTCTCGCCTCTGCAAACGCATGGTGGTGCTCGACCATGGCCGCGCCATCGGCGACGGATCGCCCGCCCAGGTGCTGGCTGACGAAACCGTGAGGATGGCGTATCTCGGGGAGAGCGTCTGATGCTGCTACAACTGAGCGAGTTTAGTGCCGGATACGGTGAGATCGATATCATTCGCAATATAGAGCTGTCGGTTTCCGATCGGGAAATCGTGACGATCGCGGGAACCAATGGTGCCGGCAAGTCCACTTTGGTGAAAGGCATCATGGGGCTAGTTCCTAAGATGTCCGGCACGATGCTGTTCGCCGGCGCCGACCTATTGCGCATGAGGGCGGAAGAACGTGCTGCTCGGGGGATCAGCTATGTTCCTCAAATCTCAAATGTCTTCGCAAGTTTGACGGTTCTGGAAAATCTGAAGGTCGTGAACGTATCAGGGCGGTCCGGAAAACGCCTCGATGATATGTTCAGCGTGTTTCCGGCCCTCCGCGACCGCAGGCGCACGTTGGCGCGGTCACTATCTGGAGGGGAACGTCAGCAGCTGGCTTTCGCCCGCGCGCTAATGACTGATCCAAAGCTGATCATTCTCGATGAGCCCACGGCTGCTCTTTCTCCTGCGCTTACAGACCAGGTCTTTCAGCGCGTTATCGATCTGCGATCACATGAAGTCGCCGTTCTCATGATCGAACAGCGTGCGCGCCAGAGCCTGAAGATAAGCGATCGTGGCTACATCTTGGACGGCGGCAAAGTTGCGATGTCGGGAAAGGCCGCTGACCTTCTCAGCGATCCGGCGATGGCCAAGCTTTATCTAGGAATCAACGATGGCCATTGAACTGCCGACCCCACAGAGGGGTGAGGATTCCCTACAATTCCTCGCCGCATACATCCGCAAGGCGTTCTCGGCCGTGAATAGTCGGTTACAGATCCAATTCCGTGAGGACTATGTCGCGAGCGGGGACCCATTCGCGCTTGATCTGCAGAGCCGCGGTTTGTTGCTGCCCTACGTGGCTTTCTCATTCGCCCCGGCGGATCAGGCGCTAGGCCACGTTGGCTGCATCCTCGTGGGAGACAATCGGCTCTCGGTAGGATTGCATTTGACGGAGAAGCATATTGCTAGTCACCGCGAGGCGCTTGAAACCTTGAGAATTGCTACGTGTGTCACTTTGGCTGAGAGCGAGGCCGTCAAAGAACTGCAGTGCAACCTGCCCGAGTTCGATCTTGAGCGCGGCGGTCTTGTGACTGCTGCAGCCTCTGCTGCCCTCTTTTGCTCTTGGCTTTCCATGATGCAAGCATCAGAGCATGGCGAGTGACGGCCTTTTTAACGTGGGACGCCCCCTGTGGGCCTCCGGGCATTCAAAAGCGATTCCCCCTACAAACGAGCAACCTGCGCGCCCGTTTCGTGCTACGCTACATTGATCAAACTTCTGCTCTTACAGCCATCTGGACACCTGCAAGAAGCCTCTAATTTCTTACACTCTCGTCCGACCAGTGCATTCGGGGTATGAAAATTGGCGTCAGGCTGCCTGGGAAGCGGCCTATGGAGCCGATTTCAACGTCTTCTTGCTCCGGGCGGACTCATCCCGTGACCCTGACGCGTCCATGGAAGATCAGACGACAGAAGTTGTAGGCGATGTCGACCAAGGGTAGACGGTGCCTGGACCCACCTCTGGGGATGGGGATGAACGTTGATGTTCCGAGCCTGCTGGGCTTAGACATATGACGACTTGCAACCTTACGCCTTAGTCGAGAGTCGAGATCGACGAGCCGGTTAGACGGTTTCGGGCTCGTCGGCCGGGCTGGCGAAGCGCGAAAGCATCTTCTGCGAGATCATTACGTATCCATGCTCGATCTACGAAAGCGCGATGACGTTTGAGGCCCAAAACGGTTTGCAGTGAGCCTGCTACCGCATTGAAACTTAAGGTTCAGATTATGGTCCATTTTGCAGAATTTCTCAAATAAATCAATGGACAACCTTAGACTACGAATCTGAGGGTCAGAGGTTCGAATCCTTTCGGGCGCGCCATTTCAGTACAGAACTGCGAACGCCAAAAGCCGCCGATTTTACGCTCGAAGCGGCAACGAGGGTTCTCAGCAGCTCCGACTTCGATCCCGTGATGCGAACCTCGGTGTCTGCGACCTCAACGCGCTGCGCGAAGGCGCGCAGATGATCCCGCCGATAACCGCCGCCTTCGAGGCGCAGCCCGGCGCGGGCGGCGCTGGAGAAGGTCTCGATCATGTCCGGGGTGATCGCCTGATTGCCTGCGCTGTCGAGCGTTGCCTGAATGCGTTCGGCGTCGGCCGTGGCCTGATCCCGAAGCGCCTTGAGGCCGGCGATGCGCTCTTTCAGCGCTGAATCGTCCAGAGCGGCTACGCCGGATTCGATGGCGTCATAGAGCCGGTTGAGCCGCTGGTCGGTCTCGGTGATTCGCCGGTTGAGTTCAGCGAGGTGTTCACGGCGGCGCTCGGCGCGTTCCTGTCGGCGGTCGAGGAGGCTGAAGAGGATAGTTTCCAGACGTTCCGGCTGGAGCAGCCGTTCTTCCAGGTGGCTCGCGATCAGATCGTCAAGTTTGTCCATCGGGATCGATCGTCCCTCGCAGCCAGTCTTGCCCTGACGCGCCTTGGTTGAGCAGGTGTAGTAGCGATACATGCCGCCCGCGCTGCCCTTGCCGGTGCGCAGCGTCATTGCGCCCTCGCATTTGGCGCAGAAGCAGATACCGGTAAGGAGGGTGGGACCGCTCGTGACGCGAGCCGGCACCAGCATGGGGTTGCGGGATTTCAGCTTCGCCTGAACCGCATCGAAGGTCTCGCGGTCGATCAGCGGCGGCACCGCCATGACTGCGACCTCGCTCTCGGGCTTTTTCTCGCGGTTCTTATGCGAGCGGGTGTTGAATCGGTGCTCACCGATATAGGTCGTGCGGGTCAGGATCGAGTGGATTTGTGCGAGGCCCCAGCGTCCACCGTCGCGGGTGAAGATGCGCCGCTCGTTGAGATGGCAGGTGATGGCTTTGACGCCCAACGGACCGGAATTGCCATCGCCTTCGAGGAACAGCCGATAGATCAGCCGCACTGTATCGGCGTGCAGCGGGTCGATCTCCAGTTTCTTCTTGGTCTTCGATCCGCGCTGCTCGGCTGCGATGATGCGATAGCCGATCGGCGGCAGCGCGCCATTCCAGAAGCCTTGCCGCGCATTCTCGTTCATGGCGCGCAGGACGTGCTTGGCGTTCTCCTTGGACTGATACTCGTCGAACAGCGCCATGATCTGGCGCATCATGACGTGCATGGGATCGTCGCCCATCTCCTGCGTGATGGAGACGAGCTTGACGCCATTCTTCGCCAGCTTGCGGACGTAGAACTCAAGCTCGAAGTGGTCGCGGAAGAAACGGCTGAAGGAATGCACCACGACGACATCGAAGGGTGCGGGCTTCGATGTGCCCGCTTCGATCATACGCTGGAATTCGGGGCGGCGGTCGTTGGTGGCGGAGGCGCCGGCTTCCACGAAGGTTTCGATGAGCCGATAGCCGCGCGATGCGCAATAGGCTTCGCCCTGTTTGCGCTGATCGGGGATCGATACGTCGTGTTCGGCCTGCCGCGTGGTGGAGACGCGCAGGTAGAGGGCGGCGCGCTGGGCGACATCGGGACTGTGCATATTCATCGCCTGCCTCCCTTCATTTTGCGGCGCTCGATCAACGGCAACTCCAGGGTCACGCGGTCATACAGCACCGTGGGCACAACTTTCTGACCTTCGCCGGGGTCCATTCGGACAAGGCCATAGTTCGCCATCGTTTTGAGTGTTCGAGACAGACTGGACTTGGCTCGCCCAGTAATTCTTGACAGATCCTCCAGCGATCCGGGCGATTGTTCGTCGATAACGCGCAGCAACTCGCGGTTTCCGCTGGAGAGAATTTGCGCGAAGGATTCGGTGGAGGTGAACCACACCTTCGGATCGTCCGGCGCGGGCTTTTCGTCGCCGCGTGCGATCCGCATGGTGCGAGCCTTTATTTCTTCATAGTCGGCGATTCCGACCTGCAGCGTCTTCATAAAATGTCTCGCTCCTTCAACACCACATCCACCGCCTGCCCGAAGGCGGCTCGAAGAGCGTGTCGAGGGTCGGGTCGTGATCCTCGCTCACGACCTATCGTTAACATCAGATGTTAATGGTGGCAAGTCCGCGTTCGGGGACGTGTTCTCGATGGGGCCGAACAGTCGGTCGAGCACATCGCCGAAGTAGCGCTCGAAGATGTCAACCTCGACCTCTGTGACCGGCACACGCTCGGGCCAGTCGTCGTCGACGCGCCAGGTTCTGGTCGTGTTTCTGGTCGGCGAGTCGCGATGCGCCGCCGGCGCATCACTGTAATAGTCATAGAGATCGTCAGGCAGCGTGCCGGGAACGGGATGCTGGGGACGGCCTTTATGACGACGGACGCGCGATCGGTTCATCATGGCAATATCGCGCGAAGCAAGAATCCAAAGAACAACCCATTTCTACGCCAGACACGGAACTCATCGAGTTTCTGAAGAATGCTGCGTTGAGTTTCAAGGCCATTGTCGCGCCAAACTGCAATTAACGTGCAAGATTTTTGTCATCTCTCCTCGTTTTCGAGGAGAGACATGCAGTCCTAAACTCGCGATTTTCGTTTGTGATTTTCGCGGATTTGATTCTTTGGAGCGTGCATGCTGGTGAAGACGGGGCTGAACAAAGACTGGAGCGGCCGATCGCTAAAGAGCGGACTGAGAACAGTGAAGACAATATCGGTCTTCCATGATCGCAACCGATCGTTCCAGACTGCAGGACCGTCTCATCGAACCGTCCCTGCACCGCGCGCTTGCCTTGCTCGTTAGCTCGGCGCCAGCCTGCGCTACCGGTTCTGACGGAGATCACGCCATCGATTTTATCCGTTGCTCGGTGACCGTAGCCGCCGGTGTGAGTCCGACAAGAGGTGCTGATGACGCAGCGCAGGCCGTCCACGGCCGCCGGCATCGTCGGATGTCCGCCGCTGGCGACGCGACGGCTGGTGCTGCCCTGCCTGCTCGACGGGCGCTGGGACGGACCGAACCTTGCCCGCGGCGCCAACGATGCCGACGCCATTGTGACCGCACTGCCGCATTGGGAGCACGATGGTGAGGCGTCGCCCCTGCAAGTGGTCGGAGGAAGCCGACGCCCTGCACTGCCGGCAGTGCCGCCTTCTGGGCACACGCATCCCGCTCGCCTCGTTGATCCAGGCTGTCGCCGTCGGCGAGCATTTGAACTTCCGGCATGCGGCCACCGCGCTCGGCGTCAGCCAGTCGTCGGTGAGCGAGCGCATCCGTGCATTGGAAGAGACGCTCGGCGTCCGTCTGTTCGAGCGACGGCATCGTGGCGTCCAGCCGACCGAAGCTGGACGCTTCTTTCTGGCGCAGGTCGCCGATGGAATAGACCAGCTTGCCTATGCGGTGAAGACAGCCGGGATGATTGGCACCGGCGAACTCGGCCGCGTGCGGCTCGCCGTGCCGACGACGATCGCCGCCGGATTCCTGGCCGATCTTCTCCATTGTTACCGTCAGCAGTGGCCGGGCGTTGAACTGGAGCTATTCGACGGACGTGCCAAGGACGCGATCCTGCGGGTGCGCGAAGGCAGCCTGGACGTTGCATTCGTCGCTGCGATCACCGACGTCCCGGATTGCCACTGCCGGGCGCTTTGGACGGAACCCCTGTTCATCGCGGTGTCGACACGCGATCTCCGCGCCAGCGGCGACGCGCTGCATTGGTGCGACCTGAAGGATGATTTATTTCTGGTGCGCTACAACGGAACCGGACCACAGGTGCATGATCATGTCTTGCGCCGCTTTGAAGAACGTGGCCTGCAACCGCGCGTGCAACGCTGCAACGTCGACCGCTGCTTGCTCCTCTCGATGGTGGCGGGCGATTACGGAATAACCCTTTGCAGCGAAGCAACAGCGCAAGCCGCCTTTCCTGGCGTCACTTTCTTGCCGCTGCGCGACGAACCGGAGCCGCTAAGGTTCAGCGCCATTTGGTCGCCGCACAATTCCAGCAAAGCGCTTCGCGGCCTACTGGATCTCGCCCGGAGTCGGGCCACGATCTAGCGCGAAGCGCGGCGCGCCTTTGCAAATCCCCGGTCGGACGTGATGAATCGCTCCAGCATCGGCACGATCAGCTTCATGGGGTCTGTGACAGGCTGGCCAGTCTCACGGGCGAGTGCTTCCGCATAGGCCGTGAGATCCCGATGAAGAGAAGCAGGCAGTTCCACCGCCGCCTTTACAGGTTTCTCATCCACGATCGGCCCAAGCTTCAATTTTGCCATGTCAGCCTCCGTAGGATTCGAGAACGAGATCGCGCGTGACGATGACGCGGACCGGGAAGCCCGGCCGGATGGTCAGGGTCGGCGCGATGTTGAGCTGGCGCTGAACGATCTGCTGACCCGTCTGGTTGATGCTGTCCGAAGCCCCGCGTCGTAGAGCGCGAACGATGTCGCTCTCCTGGCCCGATGAACCGGCCTGCGCGCCGACGCTCAAGATGGTGGAGAGCGCGGCGGCCTTGAACAGTTCGCCCCAATGATAATCGACACCATCCTCGAGGCCGGCGTATCCCTCGCCGTCGGCGCCAGGCTGACGCTCCAGAACGATGGAGCGGCCATTGGGGAAGATCAGCCGGTTCCAGACGAGGAGTATGCGCCGCTGACCGAAGCCGACGCCGCTGTCATATTGACCGATGACGCGCGTGCCCTGGGGCACAAGCAATATCTTGCCCGTCGGACTGTCATAGACGTTTTCCGTCACCTGCGCGGTGATCTGGCCGGGAAGATCGGAGCGGATGCCGGTGATGAGCGCGGCGGCGATGACGGCGCCGGCCTGCAGGACGTTCTTCGACGCCGGCGCGGCCACCCGATCCGGCGCGACAGTGCGCTTGTCGGGCGCCTGGTTGAGGAAGGCGAGCTGGCGATCCTGCGCGGATGGCGTCGCTGGCTGCGGCGCGAGGCCGAGGCTGGCGAGATCGGCCGGCGGCGTGGCGGTCGCGGTGGGCTGTGCCAAGGCCCCAGCACTGGCGGGCCGAGTCTCGGTCGAGGCGAACAACCGTGCGGTCCGCGCCGCCTCCAGCTCCTGCGCCCGGCGCTGCTCCTCGGGGGTCGGTCCCACCGGGCCTGATGCTGGCGCGCTGATCGGCGGGACTGTAGCGCCATTCTGCGCATTCAGGATCGGGCGGCCGAGATCGCCGGGGAGCGGCGGGCCGAGCTTTGGGACGCCGGAATAATCCTTCGGCAAGCCAGCGAGCCCGTCCGGGGTCGAGCGATTGTCGGTCGAATACAGTTCCTGTCCCTGGCCCTGGTGACGGGTCTGAAGCGCATAGATCAGCGCGCCGCCAACACCGAGGCTGGCAGCGAGACCGAGACCGGCCAGCACCTTGCGGGACAGGCGGGTCACACGCGGCGGCTCGGCGCGCAGGCGCATCGTCACAGCCGGCTCGCCGGTGAGCGGCCGGGTGTCATCATCGTCGGCCGGCTGAGGCTGGGGCGTCGAACCCGGCGCCCGACCTTCTTCCTTTTCGGGATCGCGTTCGTCGCTCACGATGCCGGCCTCCCGTCGGTGCGGGAGATGCGGACGCGCTTCTGGTCTTTGCCCGCACCGAACCGCAGCTCGGCGGCGGCGAACAGCCGGTCGACGATCATGTAGTTTCCGCGTACCCGGTAGTTCACCAGTTCGGATGTGTCGCCCTCCGGCCCGACAACGAACAGCGGTGGCATCTCGCCCTGACCGATGCCGCGCGGAAATTCGATGAACACTTGGCGACCGTCATCGAAGGCGCGTAGCGGTCGCCATGGCGCACGATCGCCTGTCACTTCGTAGCGGAAATTGACACGGGCGAGATCAATGCCGCCCGACACCGGCTGCGCGGCCTCCGCCTGCTGGTTCTGGCGGCGCAGCGCGATGAGCTGGTCCTGTGGATATTGCCAGGACACCGACGCCATGTAGGTCGCGGGCGTCGCGCGCAGCTCCATGTGATAGGTGCGCCTGTCGGTGTTGATGACGAGATTGGTCATCAGCTCGGCGCGGGTTGGCTTCACGAGGATATGGATCTGCTTGGCGGTGCCCACGCCGCTCTCGGTGTCGCCGATGATCCAGCGCACGGTGTCGCCGGCGGCGACGGGACCGGAGCCGACGAGCTGCTCGCCGGGCTGAAGCGCGATGTCGGTGATCTGCCCCGGCGAGGCATAGACCTGATAGAGCGCGCCATCGACGAAGGGATAGACCTGCATCGAGTTGATGAAGCCGTTGCGGACGGGTTGGACGCGTGCGGCGGCGTTGGCCTGATTGACGCGCGCGGCGGGATCGACCGGCTCCGGCTCGGGCTTCCCGTCCTTGCCGACTGGCTTCAACTGACCGGGCAGCGGGAGCGGTTTCGGCAACTCTACGACCTGCACGGGTTTCGGCGGATCGGCGGCGATGACGGCGGGCGCGGCATCGTCATAGGAAATTTCGGGCGGTGGCGTATGGGTGGCGCAGCCGGCGAGCGCCGATGTGCAAAGTAGGAGAAGCGGCAAGCCGGATTTACGGAAACCCGGCATGGCGCGGCTGAGGAAAGCCGGACGCCCCGCACTCCAGGGGGCGGCTTTGCGGAGTGCTGGTGTCATTGTCCAAGCTCCTTCGACCAGTTGATGGCGTTGATGTAGATTCCGAGGGGATTCTTCCGCAGCGTGTCGGCATCGCGCGGGGGCTGCACAACGACGGTGAGGATGGCGGACCAGCGCTCGGTGGAAGCCAGCGAGCCGTCCTGATAGCGGCGCTCGATCCAAGCGATGCGGAAGCTCGACGGCGAGGCGCGGATGACCGACGATACCTCGATCGCGATTTGCTGCTTGCCGACCTTGGTGAAGGGGTCGTTGGCGCGCGCATAGTCATTGAGCGCCAGCGCGCCGCCCTGGGTCGTGAAGTCGTAGGCGCGCAGCCAGTTCTGCCGCACGATGATGGCGTCGGACGGGATCGAGCGGACCTGCTCGATGAAGCGCGCGAGATAGAAGGCGATCTGCGGATCGTTCGGCTGATAGTCGGCGGTCGCCGGCGCGACGGCCTGCGCCTGGCCGAGCCGATCGACCTGCACCACCCAGGGCACAATCGAGCCATTGGCGGACTGCCAGACCAGCGCCGCCGAAAGACCGGCCGCGAGTACCAATGAGCCGAAGGCCATGTAGCGCCAGTTGCGAGCCTGGACGCGGGCTGAGCCGATCCGGTCGTCCCAGACCTGCGCGGCGCGCTGATAAGGCGTCTCGGGCTGAGGGGATTTGCCGTAGTGGGTGGATGGTCGTTTGAACATTGTCAGTCGCTTTCGGAGAGGTTGACGGAGGAGCCGCCGCCATGGCTGTCGCCGCTGCGCACGGCGTGGGCGGCCGCGGAGGCGCCGTGGGACATTTGCTGGGAGCGTTTCATGCGCTTCGCCCAGGCTGGCGGGCCGTCGCTGGTGGAAGATGCGGCTCCCGGAGATGCGGTCTCTGCAGCGGTTGCCGTCGTTGCCCCGGGTGCGCCCGTGGCGATCTCCGTCGCGGCCTGGCCACCGGCCTGATAGCTCTGCTTCAGGCTGTCGGCGGCGCGGCCGGCCGCGCGCTTCAACGGTGAGACGGCCGCCCTCGCGCCGGTGCTCGCAACATTGCCCAGGCCAGAGGCGACGCCCGATGCGCCCGATTGTCCGGCCGCGCCGAGGCTGTAGGCGGTGGAGGCGCCGCCCGCGAGGGCTGCGCCTCCACGAGCCGCGGCGGCAGCACCGCCAGCTAGCGCAGCGCCACCCGAGGCGACTGCGCCGGCGGCGGCCGCACCTGCGGCGACCATGCCGCCGGCGGCAAGACCAGTGCCAATGGCCGCGCCGGCGCCGAGCTGCGGACCACCCGAAATCAGGCCGTTGGCGATGCCGGGGCCGAAAATGCCGAGACCGAGCAGCGAAAGCGCGGCGAGCACGATCGCCATGGCGTCGTCGATTGATGGCGTGTTGCCTCCGAACCCGGAGGTAAATTCGGAAAAGAGCGTCGATCCGATGCCGATGATGACAGCGAGCACCAGCACCTTGATGCCGGAGGAGATGACGTTGCCCAGCACGCGCTCGGCCATGAAGGCGGATTTGCCGAACAGGCCGAAGGGAATGAGGACGAAGCCGGCCAGCGTCGTCAGCTTGAACTCGATCAGGGTGACAAAGAGCTGGATCGCGAGGATGAAGAACGCCAGCAGCACCAGCGCCCATGCGAAAAACATGCAGGCGATCTGGATGAAGTTCTCGAAGAACGACCAGTAGCCCATCAGGTTGGAGATGGAGTCGAGCAGCGGGCGGCCGGCATCGAGGCCGGTCTGTGCCACCTTGCCCGGGCGCATGAGATCGCTGACGGCAAAGCCGGTGCCCGACGCTTTCAGGCCGAGACCCGCGAAGCTCTCGAAGATGATACGGGCGAGATTGTTCCAGTTGGAGATCAGGTAGGCGAAGACGCCGACGAAGAGGGTCTTCTTGACGAGGCGCGCCATGATGTCGTCGTCGGCGCCCCACGACCAGAAGAGCGCGGCGAGCGTCACGTCGATGACGATGAGCGTGGTGGCGATGAAGCCCACCTCGCCGCCGAGCAGCCCGAATCCGCCGTCGATGTAGCGTGTGAAGACCTCGAGGAAATGGTCGATGACGCCGGTGCCGCCCATGTCAGCGGATCTCCGGCCGGGCGGGATCAGCCAGATCCGCCGGCGCACTCCGAAACAACGTCGTCGGCGCAACCGGTGTCGGTAAGGATGTCTGGGCTGGTTGCCCGAGGAAGCGGCGACGGTTCTCGGCCCATGCTTTCAGGCAGCCGGGATCGCTCGTGCCAGCCTCGCCGATCTCGGAACAGCGAAGCAATTCGGCGGCGAGAGGATCTTGTGCGGCGACGGGACGGCCCTGCGTCGCGAGGGCGTCCGGCGAAACGTCCTTGCGGTTCATCTCGATCGCGGTCGCCGTGATGGCGACCGCGACGAAGACGATGGCGCCGACGCGCGCGAGGGTCTTGCCGTCCATCACGCCAGCCTCAGTTGCCGCTGCTCGGGAACATGCGCGCATTGCCGGGCTGGTAGCCTGAGCCCGGCGTCAGGAAGCGTCGGCGTTGCTCGCGACCCTGTTCGGCAGCGGTGGCCTGCTCGGCCGACTGCAATGCCTGTGCCCGACCGTTGGCCGCGACGACGGCAGTGAGATCGGCGAGCTGCTGGGCCTGAAGCGCGAGAAGCTGGTTGCCGGCCTGCGTCGCCTGAAGCGCGCCGGTTGCGCCCTGGCTCTGGCCGACCAGCGCCGACATCTGGGCGCGGTTGGTGTCGATGTTGCCGACGACGCCGGCCTGCACGCGCATGGCATCCTGCAGGCCGCCGACCGTGTTCTGCCAGCGCGAGCGAGCATCGGTGATGAGCTGCTGATCCGTCGCCGACATCGAGACGTTGCCGTATTTCTGCTGGAACGCCCGGTCGATCTGCTGGACGTCATAGGCGATGTTCTGGGCCTGCTGGAGGAGCTGTTGCGTCCGCTGAACCGACTGCTGAAGCTGTTGGAGCGATGAGTACGGCAGGCTCGCAAGGTTGCGCGCCTGGTTGATCAGCATCTGCGCTTCGTTCTGAAGTGAGGTGATCTGGTTGGTGATCTGCTGGAGCGATCGCGCTGCCGTCAGCACATTTTGTGCATAGTTCGAGGGATCGAACACGATGATCGCGTGAGCTGGCGTCGCCAGCATCGGCGTGAGCGCGACGGGAGCGATCAGCAGCGCGGCAGCGAACCGCGCTGCGCGGGAATTGCGCAGTTTCATTGGGACGTCTCCTTGTTGATGAGCGTGGGGATGAGGTCAGCCGCCCAGCCGACCTCACGGTGATCGAGCCAGGCGGCGAGGAAGCCGTCGCGTCCATGTTCGGCGACGATGCGGGCGATGGCCGCCTGGTCGGTCTTCGACGACGCGGCGCAGAGCGCGAGCGCCACATCGGACAAGCCGAGTTCGAACAGCCGATTGCCGCGACGGGACTGGCAGTAATAGTCGCGCTTCGGCATTGCCCGCGCGATGATCTCGATCTGGCGGTCATTGAGGCCGAAGCGCCGGTAGATCGCGGTGATCTGCGGCTCGATCGCGCGCTCATTCGGCAGCAGAAGCCGGGTCTGGCAGCTCTCGATGATGGCGGGCGCGATCGCCGAGCCGTCGATGTCCGACAGGCTTTGCGTGGCGAAGATGACGCTGGCGTTTTTCTTGCGCAGCGTCTTCAGCCACTCACGGAGCTGGCCGGCGAAGCCGTCATCGTCCAGCGCCAGCCAGCCCTCATCGATGATGAGGAGGGTCGGCGAGCCGTCGAGCCGGTCTTCGATGCGATGGAAGAGATAGGAAAGGACCGCGGGCGCCGCGTCGGTGCCGATCAACCCTTCGGTCTCGAACGCCTGAACAAAGGCCGATCCGAGATGCTCGCGCTCGGCGTCGAGCAACCGGCCGTAGGGACCGCCGACGCAATAGGGCCGGAGCGCCTGCTTGAGATCATTCGACTGGAGCAGCACGACCAGGCCGGTGATGGTACGTTCCTCTATGGGCGCCGACGCCAACGAGGTCAGCGCCGTCCAGATGTGCTCCTTCGCCTCGGGCGTGATCGCGACACCCTCGCGAGTCAGGATCGACACGATCCAGTCACCCGCCCAGGCGCGCTCGGGCACGTCGTGAATGCGGGCGAGCGGTTGAAGGCTGACGCTGTCGACGGCGCCATCGCTGAGATCGCCACCAAGATCGTGCCAGTCGCCGCCCATGCCGAGCGCCGCCGCCCGGATCGAGCCGCCGAAGTCGAAGGCGAAGACCTGGGCGCGGGCATAGCGTCGGAACTGGAGCGCCATCAGCGCCAGCAGCACGGACTTGCCTGCGCCGGTCGGGCCGACGATCAGCGTGTGGCCGACGTCGCCGACATGAAGCGAAAGCCGGAACGGGGTCGAGCCTTCGGTCTTGCCGAAGAGCAGTGGGGGCGCTGCAAAATGCTCGTCCCGCACCTCGCCCGCCCACACCGCAGACAGCGGGATCATGTGGGCGAGATTGAGCGTGGAGATCGGAGGTTGGCGGACGTTCGCATAGACGTGGCCGGGCAGTGATCCGAGCCAGGCGTCCACCGCGTTGATGGTCTCGGCCATCGCGGTGAAGTCGCGGCCCTGGATGACCTTCTCGACTAGCCGCAACTTCTCGTCGGCTATGCGCGGATCGTCATCACACACCGTCACCGTCGCGGTGATATAGGCCATGCCGGCATAGTCAGCGCCGAGTTCCTGGAGCGCGAGATCGGCATCAGCCGCCTTGTTCGCGGCATCGGTGTCCACGAGGACGGATGCCTCGTTGGTCATCACCTCCTTGAGGATCGCGGCGATCGACTTGCGCTTGGCGAACCATTGCCGCCGGATCTTGGTCAGCAGCTTGGTCGCGTCGGTCTTGTCGAGCAGGATCGCGCGCGTCGACCAGCGATACGGAAATGCGAGACGGTTCAGCTCGTCGAGCAGGCCTGGCGTCGTCGCCGTTGGAAAGCCTGTGACGGTGAGGATGCGCAGATGCGAGGCGCCAAGGCGCGGTTCGAGCCCGCCGGTCAGCGGCTGGTCGGCGAGAAGCGCGTCGAGATAGATCGGCGTCTCGGGCACGCGGACACGGTGCCGTTTGGTCGAGACGCAGCCGTGGAGATAGGTGAGCGTCTCCGCGTCATCGAGCCAGCGGCATTCCGGCATGAAGGCTTCGACCAAGCGCAGAATGCGATCGGTGCGATCGGCAAAGCCGGTGATCACCTCGTTGGGGTCGAGGCCCGACTTCTCCCGTCCCTCATAGAGCCAGGATTCGGCGCGCGCGGCGTCTTCCGCCGGCGGCAGATAGGTGAAGGTCAGGAAATAGCTCGACTCGAAATGCGCGCCGGCCTCCTCGAAATCCGCCCTGCGCTCGGCATCGACCAGCGCGGAGGCAGCGTCGGGAAAGCGGCTGTCGGGATAGAGGTTCGAAGGGTGGCGTTGGGCTTCGACGAAGATCGCCCAGCCGGAGCCGAGGCGACGGAAGGCGTTGTTGAGGCGGCCGGCGACGGCGACCAGCTCGGCCGGGACGGCGCTGTCGAGGTCGGGGCCGCGAAACCGCGCGGTGCGCTGAAAGCTGCCGTCCTTGTTGAGGACGATGCCGGCGCCAACCAGCGCGACCCAGGGCAGGAAGTCAGCGAGCCGGCTGTTGCGGTTACGATATTCGGCGAGGTTCATCATCGGCGCGCTCCCCGTCAGACCGAGAGGTGCGCGGGGACGCGCAGATGGCGGCGCACCACGTCGACGAAGAGCGGATCGCGCTTCGCGGCCCACACCGCCGCGACATGGCCGATCGCCCAGATGGCGATGCCGACCAACCAGAGGCGAAGGCCGAGGCCAACGGCGCCAGCGAGCGTCCCGTTCATGATGGCGATGGCGCGCGGCGCGCCGCCGAGCAGGATCGGCTCGGTCAGCGCCCGGTGAACGGGAGCCGTGTAGCCTGGGACATCGCCGCCCTGTTCGACACCGCCCGTCATCAGACGAGCGCTCCGCCGCCGAACGAGAAGAACGACAGGAAGAAGCTCGACGCCGCGAAGGCGATCGACAGGCCGAAGACGATCTGGATCAGCCGGCGGAAGCCGCCTGATGTGTCGCCGAAGGCGAGCGTCAGGCCGGTGACGATAATGATGATCACCGCGATGATCTTGGCGACCGGGCCTTCGATCGACTGCAGGATCTGTTGCAGCGGCTGCTCCCACGGCATTGACGAGCCGGAGGCATGGGCGGGCGCGGCCATCATCACAGACAGCGTGGCGACGGACACGGTCATGGCGAGACGGCGGCGGACTTGAGTCCGGCACATTGAGCGCAGGCGTTGGATCACAGGCGTTCTCCTTCAGGGCTTGGGGTGAGCGAGGTCGGGCCGCCGGTGCCCTCGATGACGGCCGGCGCGACGCGGTAATCGCCATCGAGGCCGAGGCCCTTGACGCGTGCGAGCTCGGAGAGCCGGCGCGCCGAGCCGCGGCCGGAGAGGACGGCAACGATGTCGATCGTCTCGGCGATCAGCGCGCGCGGGACGGTGACGACGGCCTCCTGGATGAGCTGTTCCATTCGGCGCAGCGCACCGATCGCGCTGCCGGCATGGATCGTGCCGACGCCGCCGGGATGGCCGGTGCCCCAGGCCTTGAGCAGTTCCAGGGCTTCGGCGCCGCGCACCTCGCCGATCGGAATACGATCGGGGCGAAGACGCAGCGAAGAGCGAACGAGATCGGAGAGAGAGGCGACGCCGTCTTTCGTGCGCATCGCCACGAGGTTCGGCGCGGCGCATTGCAGTTCGCGCGTATCTTCGATGATGACGACGCGATCGTCGGTCTTCGCGACCTCTGCGAGCAATGCGTTGGTCAGCGTGGTCTTGCCGGTGGACGTACCGCCGGCGACCAGAATGTTCGCGCGCGCAGCGACGCCTTCGCGTAACGTCTCGGCCTGCGCTGTCGACATGATGCCCGCTGCGACATAGTCGTCGAGGGTGAACACTGCGACGGCGGGCTTGCGGATCGCGAAGGCTGGAGCCGCGACCACAGGCGGAAGAAGACCCTCGAACCTTTCCCCGGTCTCGGGGAGTTCGGCGGAGACACGCGGCGCGCCGGCATGGACTTCGGCACCGACGTGATGGGCGACCAGGCGGACGATGCGCTCGCCGTCGGCTGCCGGCAGCTTACGGCCGGTATCCTCAAGCCCGCTGGAGAGACGGTCGATCCAGAGCCGCCCGTCGGGATTCAGCATCACTTCGACAATGGACGGGTCTTCCAGGAAGCCAGCGATGGCAGGTCCGAACGCCGTGCGCAGCATGCGCGCGCCCCGCTGGATCGCCTCGGATTGCTGGTGCGTGGTCGTCATCTTGTCCCCGTGCTGGCGGGGACGCGGCATGCAGTCCCCTGACGGGGATGATTAAAAGAGCCGGAAATCGGGTCGGTTCAACAAGTATCTCGATGCGTGCGGCCATGGCGAAGAAAAGGCGGCAATCGGCGGAGTTGAATATTCAGCCTGGATCGCCGTTTGTCTTGAAGAGCGCATGGTCTGCGCCGTCGCGCAGCGAGTCGACATCGCGCGAAAGCTCTTTCAGGAACCTGTCGCCGGTCGCCAATCGCCGACCGAGCGATTGCATGAAGCCTTCGAAGCGTTCCGTTCCTTTCGCGCGCGCCGAGGCTTGCGCGCTTTCGGGCAATGGCGGCGTGATAGTGAGCCAAAAGCGGATGAACAGCGAGACGGTCTCGCCCAGGATGGCGATATCCTCGTCGAGCCCATCGATCTGGCGGCCGAGCTTGTCCATGCGGCGTGCGAACACGGCCTCGAGCCGTTCGGAGGCGTCGGCCGAGAGGAAGGACGCGACGGCTGCTTCGATCACCGCGGATTTGGAGACATTGCGCCGGAGCGCCAGCGCCTCGACCTGCTTCAGTAGGCCGGGGTCGAAATAGACGTTCATGCGGGTCTTGGCCTGCACCGGCATCTCCTACAATTCGATGCCGTCGGCCGGGTCCATCGTCGCCTGCCGGGCGACGATGCGAATACGCTGGCGCAGCGCTCGCGCCTTGGCGGCGTCCACGTCGGGCTCATCGTCCAAAAGATCAAACTCCTGCTCGGGCGGCCGCGCGGCCGGGACGATCTCTTCATGCTCGGGCAATTCCGGCTCGCGGCGGATGCCGGCATTGGCCGGATCGCCATCGGCGCCGTCGCTTGTTGTGGTTGCCGCCGCTGCGGCCGATGGCGCGATCACACGCGCCGACCATTCATCCGTCATCGTCGCTGCGGCTCGCGGCGCGATAAGATCGGGCGGCGGCAGGATGCGCTCCTTGAAGCGCGCATCCTCGAAATAGCGCGCCTTCTTCGCCCGGATCGGCGGCGTGCCCGCCACCATGACGATCTCGTCGCTGGGCGGAAGCTGCATGATCTCGCCGGGCGTCAGGAGCGGCCGCGCCGTCTCCTGGCGCGACACCATGAGGTGCCCGAGCCACGGCGCCAGCCGATGGCCGGCATAGTTAGTGGAATCGCGCAGCTCCGTCGCGGTGCCGAGCGAATCCGACACACGCTTGGCGGTGCGCTCGTCATTGGCGGCGAAGGCGACGCGCACATGGCAATTGTCGAGGATCGAATTGTTCGACCCATAGGCGCGCTCGATCTGGTTGAGGCTCTGCGCGATCAGGAAACTCTTGAGACCGTAGCCGGCCATGAAGGCCAAGGCGGACTCAAAAAAGTCCAATCGGCCGAGCGCGGGAAACTCGTCGAGCATGAGCAGCAGGCGATGGCGTTTGTTCGACGCCTTCAATTCCTCGGTGAGCCGCCGGCCGATCTGGTTGAGGATCAGGCGGATCAGGGGCTTGGTGCGGTTGATGTCGGACGGCGGCACGACGAGGTAGAGGGTGACCGGCCGCCGGTCCCCGACCAGATCGGCGATGCGCCAGTCGCAGCGCGCCGTCACCTTCGCCACGACCGGATCGCGATAGAGGCCAAGGAAGCTCATGGCGGTCGACAGCACGCCGGATCGCTCGTTCTCTGATTTGTTGAGCAGCTCGCGCGCGGCGGAAGCAACGACGGGATGGACGCCCGCTTCGCCCAGATGCGGCGCCGACATCATCGCGCGCAGCGTCGCTTCGACTGGCCGGCGCGGATCGGAGAGGAAGTTGGCGACGCCCGCCAGCGTCTTGTCGGGCTCGGCATAGAGGACGTGCAGGATCGCGCCGACCAGCAGGCTGTGGCTTGTCTTCTCCCAATGGTTGCGCTTGTCGAGGCTGCCTTCGGGATCGACCAGGATGTCGGCGATGTTCTGGACGTCGCGCACCTCCCATTCGCCGCGCCGGACTTCCAGCAACGGATTGTAGGCGGACGATTGTGCATTGGTCGGATCGAACAGCAGCACGCGGCCATGCTTGGCGCGGAAGCCGGCGGTCAGGGTCCAGTTCTCGCCCTTGATGTCGTGGACGATGCAGCTTCCCGGCCAGGTAAGCAGCGTCGGCACAACGAGCCCGACACCCTTGCCACTCCGCGTCGGGGCGAAGCACAGCACATGTTCGGGGCCGTCATGGCGCAGATAATCCTGGATGTGCCGGCCGAGCACGACGCCATCGGGACCAAGCAGGCCGACGGCGCGGATTTCCCGGTCGTCGGCCCAGCGGGCGGAGCCGTAGGTCGCCACATTGCGCGCCTCGCGCGCCCGGATGAGCGACATGAAGATGGCGACGGCGATGGCGATGAAGCTGCCGGATACGGCGATCGCCGCTCCCTCCAGGAAGATGGATGGCGCATAGGCGTCGAACGAAAACCACCACCAGAAAAAAGCCGGTGGAGAATAGACCGGCCAGCCCGCCAGTTTGAACCATGGGGCGCCAAGCTGCGCCTGAAAGCCGAGCCGCCATGCGGTCCATTGCGTCGCCGCCCATGTCGTCAACAGCACAACGGTCAGGACAACGGCGATCTGACCCCAGAGTATTCGGCCTCCACGCATACAGGCTCCAATCGGCAAAAGAGATGGAGCCGATCAGAGAATAGGCGTTTTCGCGAGACTCAACAGAAAAGACATATCGGCGTGCCGCCGGATACCATGGCGTAGAAATCGGATGGTTCGCTTAGTGCCGTGTCTTGCCCTGAGCCTCTTGCGTCGCCTCCGCGACGGCCTGCTGGAGAATGCGGCGGTAGCCCTGCTTGGTCATCCATTGCGCGCGGGCGAGATGGCTTTCCCAGCAGGCCCTTGTGCGGTCTTCCTCGGCGACCGGATCGCGGTGCAGCACGATCCGCGCCACCTCGGACCAGTCCGCTCCGTCCGTCTGCGCATCCAGCAAACGCAGATAGGTCACATAATGCTCTTCGTCATAAGTCGTGATCTCGGGGCCGCTCGGGGCCTCGTCATCGACATCGGGATCAAGCTTGGGTCTGACGCGCATCGAACGCCCTCCCTTCAGGGCCAACAGCACCAAAAATCCTGAACTGGGATAATCCCATATCAGGATTACCGAAATGGCCTCCCTTCATCAATGGAGCGCCGTTCCGAATGCAGAAGTCCTTGCGCACATCCCGACAGCAGCGTCTCCTGTCCCTGCTCGTCGAAGCACGCAAGGCGAAAGGTATGACCCAGGCCGAAATTGCCGCAGCGCTCGGCAGGCCGCAATCCTTTGTCGCCAAATATGAGAACGATGAGCGACGGATTGATGTCATCGAGTTCGTCGATATTGCTGCGGCGCTGGGCGTTTCGGCTGCCGAAATCCTGAAAGAGATCGAATCGACCGCAGAGGCCCCCAAACGAACCGGCGGGCGAAAATCCCAACCCCTCCGCTAGCGGCCGATCAGGGCGCGAACGTCCTTGAGGAGCACAAACAGGTGCATCGGATCGCTGGGCGACGCGATGAAATCGAAATGTTCGTAGAAGGCTCGCGCCTCCTCATCCTTGGCATGGACGGCAAAAGCGCGCAGGCCCGCGATTTCGGCGGCGGCGAGCGTGCGGCCGAGCGCATCCTTGAGCAGGCCGGAGCCGATCCCCTTGCCTGACCAGGCGCTGGCCACCGCGAGGCGTGCGAGGATCATCAGGGGAACCGGATGACGGGCGACGCCCTTCTTCAACCGCCCGGGCGCATCGTCATAGGCCACGTCGCCATAGGTCAGGGTGTAATAGCCGACCACCTCATCGTCCGAGAGGGCGAGATAGGTCTGCGCGCTGTTGGAAAGCTGGCTTTGCAGGGCGAAGCGGATCAGGAAGCGGTTGAGCGGCTACTTGCCGCAATCGAACCCCTCGACGCGATGCTCGCGCCGCAGCTTCTCGATACGGAGCGCCACGGGGCTATTCGCCGGGATGCTCGAACAGGCCGGGCTCGTTCAGGAGCCGCTTCAGCCTCGGCAACGGACGGGGCGGTGCATCGAGCGCGGCGAGGAAGGCTTGCCAGCGCTCCGCGTCCAGCCCGAAATGCTGGCGGTCCGGCAAGGTCTCTTGGGCACGGATGAGCGCGCTTTCCAGCACGAACTCGCTGACCGACCGTCGCTCGGCTTGGGCCGCGGCGTTCAGCACGCGCTTGGCCTCCGGCGTCAGCCGCAGGTCGAGTTTCTCGGATCGGGTTGCATTGGCCATGGTGACGCCTCCTGATCGACTATATAGCATGTTCGGCCTCCTTTGTCATGACATTGTCGGGCATTATGGCGGTCATAGCCCGAGTTCCCGCTGTTTCCCGAGCTGCCAGGATACCGATCCGCCCTGGACCACGCCGATAACCTCGCGGCCGCGCTGGCGCTCGATGACCGGCCGCCAGGGGACTAGGGTGAACTCATGGCTCTTCTCGACGATGGCAAATCTGCCGCTCGCGAGCTGGACGGTGCCGGTGAATGTGCCGCTCACGGTCTCGCCGTCTCCGGAGGCGCGGAACGGCATGGGCTTTGACACCGCCAGCTCGGCGCCGGCGCGCGCGACCTCACGCTCGCGCAGCGTGGCAAGCAGATTGCGGCGATAGAACACCCGGCCGGTCGGCTGGCGGGTGGCATCACCCTGGTCGATCAGATGTTCGCGGCGGCGGTCCATCGCCTGGGCGACGGCCTGTCCGAAGCCAGCCGGCGCCAGATCGGACGCCTCGCCTGCGATCAGCCGGCGGTCGAGCCAGGTGGCGCCGTCCGCCCCGATCTGGCTTTCCAGATCGAAGGCCGAGAGGACGCGGATATTGACGCGGACACTGCGGCCGGCGTCATGGGCGGCTGCCCGGCTCTCGAAATCCTCGGGGATGCGCCAGCGGTCGGCGTCGATGCGCTCGACGATGCCGGCGCGGCGCAACGCCTCCAGCCGGCGGACATGGGCATCGACGAAGCCTTCGTAGTCGCCACCGGGCACGCGGCCGTCGAACCGGGCCTGCTCCAGATGGCGGCTCGGCTGATAGACGCCGTCCTTGGTCATAACGGCAATGGCGCGATCCGAAGGCCGGGCCGCCATATCGGCCGGACCGATCTCAACGATGCTGCCGATACGCGCATCCTCGACGCGACCCGCATCGAAGCCGGAGACATGGTGCGCGCGGCCATCGATCCCGTCGACAACCAGGGTGATGTTCTCGCCCAGTTCGTCGGCGAGATGCTTGTCGATGACGCGGCCGACAATCGGCGCGCCTGCCGCGCCGTCATGAATCTGGAAGCTGGCCGGATCGCGCTCCTGTCCCTCCGCCCGAAGCACCTTCTGCATGGTGCGGATGATGTCTCCGCGCTCGCCCAGCTCGCGCAGGGTGGGCTCAAGTCGGTCACTCAACTCCCAGACGCCCGGCGCATGCTCGGTGGCAAGCCCCATCTTTTCCAGCTTGCCAAGCCGGGCCAGACGAAGCGCCCGGCTGGCGATGCCGCGCGGATCGCCGGGCTCGGGACGAAGATCGACCAGGCCGTGGCGCGCCTCTGCGATCATGGCGCGGTCGATGCGGGTGAAGCGGTCCTGACCGATTTCGGCGGAGAGCTTGCTCTGCTGCTCGATCTCGGTGACGGGACCGAGTTCGAGCGTCACGAGCGCGCTGGCGCGTTCGCGGACGCCGTGGGCGATATAGTCGCCGTTGATGACCAGATCCTCGCCCAGCTCGTCGCGGCCGTTGACGATAACATGGACATGGGGATGGCCGGTGTTGAGGTGATTGACCGCGATCCAATCGAGCTTCGTGCCGAGGTCGGCTTCGACCTGGCTCATCAGGTCGCGCGTGTAGCCGGTCAGGTCCGCAAGGTCGGCCGCATCCTCGGGCGAGACGATCAAGCGGAACTGGTGGCGGTCATCCTTGCCGCGATCGAGGAAGGCATCGCCGTCGGCGCGATCCGCGGTCGCCGAGTAGAGCTGGCCGCGCTCGCCGTCGCGCGAGGTTCCGTCGCGCTGAATGTAGCGCAGATGGGCGGCCGCGCGGCCGTTCTTGCCGGCGGCGCGGACGGAGCGCGATTTGACGATGACGCGGCGGCTGCCGGGCTGGCGATGGCTCCAGCCATCCGAGAGGTTGCGGGCGCGCACGAAGGCCGCGCCGCGGCCGCGCTTCACGCCCCGGCCGCTCGCCAATGCCGATCGTGATCCATCCTTGGCGGCGCGGCCCGTGGCAGCGGCACGCGCCCCGCGCGATGGCGATCCGCCATGCTGGCGGGCGATCTTCTTGACCTTGGTGAAGAAGCTCTTGGTCTTGGCGCCGCCGCGCGCATCCGATCGAATGCGGCCTGGCCGTGGGCGGAAGTGGTTCTCGTCGTCGCTCATCGGCGCGGATCCTGCCGATGAGTGGGATTTCCGGCTAGAGTGCCGCCGAGAGCCTTGCAAAGGCTGGCGTTCCGCCGGATGGCGGCACCATGCCCTCCATTCGAGGGTGCCACCCCCAACAGTGTGCAGACAAGGGCTTGCCCGGCAGATCGGCCCCATGGGGTGCCGTCCGCTTTAATCTTGCCCTCCCGCCTCTCTGCCCGTTCTGCCCCTCCTGCCGATCTTCGGTCCTGACCCCACACTGCCGACCTGCACAATGGAACGACCACGTTCAGCCACTGGACCTTGGTCCTCATCGCGGTTCTCCGGGGCTGACGCGGGAAACGAAAAGGCCGCCGGGTTGCGGCGTGATCGCAGAGACGTCGCGCACCGATGGTGCAGCCGAGATCTTGGCGACGTGCTCGCCGGGCGGCACAGGATCAGCGCTCGGCGTGCGCTCCGGTCGCGCCACGAACAGCGGCGCACGGCTCCAGGACTGCGGGTCGGCAGCAGCGACGACCACCGGAGCGGTGACTTCGCCGCCGCCGATCAGCGGCGCAAGCTGGGCGACATAGGCGCGGGTCTCGGCAGGCAATGGCCGGCCGGTCGTGCGATGGCCGTCGTAGCGGCCGGGACCGGCATTGTAGGCGGCGAGCATCGCGCTGACATCGCCGTAGCGGTCGAACATCTCGCGCAGATAGGCGGCGCCCGCGAGAATGTTGTCGCGCGGGTCATAGGGGTCATTGCCGAGGCGATAACGGAGGCGCAGCCTCGCCCAGGTGTCGGGCATGATCTGCATCAAGCCCATCGCGCCGGCCGAGGAGATCGCGCGCACATCGCCCGCGCTCTCGGCGCGCAGGACAGCCCTGATCCAGGCCGCCGGAATGCGGAAGCGCTGCGCCGCTTCCGCGATCGGAGCGGCATAGGCATCGGCCGTCGCCGGACGCTCGATCGGCCGCGCCTGGGCCGGCGCAGCGCCCGGCAAGGCGCCGACGGCCAGAACGCCGGCGAGCAGGAGAACGGCATAGCGCGAGACCGCGCTGTCTCCGCTTCGAGCCCAGCCTGCCAGCGTGCTCGCTGCGGTCAAGGGTGCGCGACAAGCGCCGGCCGTTGGCCGCCCTTGACCTTCGCTGCGCGCGCCGGCCGTCTGATCGTCGAGCGGGACGAAGGGATGAGAGGGCTTTTCCGCGAACCAAGGGATGGCGGCTTTGAATGCGATCCTGACGGGATGGCGCATCGTCTTCAGTCCCGCTCGGCGCGCTTAGCCGGGCGGTTCCAGTGCAGCGACCATGAGGATTCATCGTCGCCATTGCGGAACAGATTGGCGCGGATCGGCTGCGGCAAAGTGGGATCGTCGATGAGCAGCGAGACATAGCTGCCTGCCTTCTCGCCGGTGCGTTTCCAGCCCGCGCCGATCTCCGGTCCGTCTTCTGCGCCGTGATGGACGCGGTAGTCGGGCGCGTTCTCGGCCTCCGAAGGTTCGGCCGGAACGATGGTGAGGTCGCGGTAGAGCGTGAGCGTATGGACGCGCCCGACGAAGCCCGATTTTTCGGCGGTGAATTGACCAATCTGCGGCATGGTAAGCCTCCTGCGGTTGGGGGTGGGAAAGCGAAGTCAGTGTGTCGGCGCGCGCCACATGAAGTGGCCGTCGCCGTCCTCGTCGGTCCACAGCGGGACCGCGCGACCGATGATATGGTCCGTGGAGGTCGGGCCGAAATAGCGACCGTCGAGGCTGTCGCGGACCTGCCAGTTCATGAGGAAGATCTCGCCGGTCGGGATGCGACGGCAGCCCTGCCAGACCGGCAGATCGCGGCCGGCGCGATCGCGTTCGAGCGCCGTTCCGACCTCGACGCGATCGACGGTGATGGTGAGGTTGGTCCGGCAAACCGTTTGTCCGGACACCGCCAGCACGCGCTTCATCAGCGGCACGCCTTTCGGCAGATAGCCGCGATCGGCGAGGAAGGTCGCGAGCGGTTCGGGAGCGTCGACGGCAACGAGATCGGTCACCTCGAACGGGCCGTCGAAGTCGATCGTGTAGAAGCCGATCGGCGCGCTCGCCGACGCGTTCCAGATCAGTTTGATCGGCATCGGCGTGAGGCCGGGATAACCGACGCCCATGGTCGCGAGAGCCGTCGCGATGATGAGGCCGGCGCGCGTCATGGCACGATCCTGCGGCGGCGAAGCCAGGCCGCATGCTGCCCGGGCGTGTAGGTGCGCGGCGCCTCTCCGACGCTCAGCCGGTTGTGGACATGCCGCCAATGCTCCGGCGCAACGTCCGCCGGATCGAGGCCGAGCGCCTCCACCGCGTCGATCGCCTGCAGCACGCGCTCAACCCTGGGCCAGCCATCAAGGCGCAGCAGGATGTCGCCGCCGGGCCGCACGAAAGGCAGCGTCTGGAACGGCTCGCCGCGGCCGACCGCGCGCACGATGTCGATGCGCGAGATGATCGTGCCGAAATCGTTGGAGGCCCAGCGGACGAAGGCGAAGATGCCGTCGGGCGCGAAGCCGACGATGATGCGGCGACGGTCGAGAATCTGTTCGTAGCTCTTGCGGCCGAACCTGATCCAGTTCTCGATTTTCTTTTGGCTCCAGGTCAGCTCGACCAAGGTGGTGGAGGGCGCGGAACCGTCCGGCAGCGGACGGCCGCGCATGCGGCGGGCCGCATTGCCGGTCATGAGGTCTCTCCCTCGGTGGGTGGGAATTCGCGCGCGAGCAGCGCGCGCAGCATGTCGGTGACGGTCTCACCGCGCCGGAAGGCCGCGACCTTGATGCGGCCGCGCAGCTCCGGCGTGATGTCGATCGTCAGCCGCGCGGTGAAGGTGGCAGTGGCGTCCGCGCGCAGGGACTGCGCGTCGGGAGCCTTGATCCAGCTCTCGGCGTCGCCCGGGCGGGAGGCGAAGCCGCGCTTGCCGGCGCGCCCGGTCATGGCGCGGTCCTCGCGATTCGGAGCCGATCGATCTCGGCGGCAAGCGCGGCGATCTCGCGTGCGGCCGGACTGTCATCATCGATCTCGGAAGCGAGCCGGCCGGACTGCGCAGCGTCGGCGAAGACGACACGCTGGCCGATGGTGCTGGCGAGCACGGGGGGATCGTGATCGGCCAGCGTCTCGGCCGTCTCGCGGGCGATGATGGTGCGCGCGCCGCAGCGGTTGAGCACGAAACGGGCTGCGAGCTGCGGCCGGTAGATGCGCGCTTCGCTGAGAAGCGCCAGCATCTCGGCCGAGGCCCAGCCGTCGAGCGGCGACGGCTGCACTGGGATCAGCACCAGGTCGACGGCGAGCAGCGCCGAGCGCATGAGGCCGGCGATGCGCGGCGGACCGTCGATGACGACATGATCGGCGTCACGCGCCAGCTCGGGGGCTTCGCGATGCAGCGTGTCGCGCGCCAGGGCGACGACGCCGAACAGGCGCGGCAGGCCCTCGCGGCTCCGCTGCTGCGACCAGTCGAGCGCCGAGCCTTGCGGATCGGCGTCGATCAGGGTGACACGGTGTCCTCTGCTGGCCCATGCACCGGCGAGATGCAGCGCGAGCGTCGTCTTGCCGACACCGCCTTTTTGGTTGAGGAGCGCGACGATCATGGCGCACCTCGGCGGGTGGCACCGGCACCATGGATCGCGTGCGCGTGCGTCAAAGAAGAAGAGTTAAATTCTCTGTTAGATTCTTCTATAGAGTGCGCCGCGCGATTTGCGCCTGATGTACCGATAGTGCGTGCGCCTGATGTACCGATACCATTCACATGGTTTTCAACAGGCACTGTGGATTGTTTGTCGGGCCAGATGCGCAGCAGTTCGCGGTGGTCATCCCGTTCGATCTGAAGCCGGTAGCCGGGCAATGGCTGACGCGCCGCGATGCGGCGCAGGTCGAGCGCGAAATCGGAGACACGCGCGAGACTGCCGGACTTGGCGTGAAGATGCGCAATCTCGAACAGCCAGCCGTCGTGCTGGCGGCCGGCATGCTTGCGCGCGACGCGATACAGCCAGCGTTCGATGCCGCCGGTCAGCCGGAAATAGGCCGGGTCGATGGCAAGCACCAGCGAGCGGTCGACGACGCCATTGTAGAACCATTCGGGCAGCACGAATTCCATGCCCTCAACGCGGCCGGCCTGCGTCGTCATCTCCTCCCATTCGTTGATCCAGGAGAATTGCCGGCGGCGCCAATGCGCGCCGTTGCGGATGGTTGTGGCGATGACGGTCGATTGCAGGCGCGCCAGCGCGGCCTTCAGCAACAGATATTGCCGGTTGCCGGTCGGGCGGCCGATACCGCGCAGGAGCTGGTAGGGTGTGAAGCGAAAGAAGCGCGAGGTCGCGAGCCCGCGGTTCGCGGCCTCGACGAGCTGCGAAGCGGCCCAGATCAGAACGTCGGCGTCCCAGATGGTGGCCATGCCATGCTCGGGCATGCCGAACACCCGCACCTCGACATCGGCGGCCTGGTAGAAGATCGGTCGGGTGCGCGGCGTCTTCGCCAGCGAAAAGAACGGCCGCTCCATCAGGTCGCGCTGGTCGCGGGGCGATGCGTCGCCGCCGATCACCACGAAAGGATCGAGGTTGGTCCGCTCGCTGGCTTTGCGCTGACGCTCGCGGCGATGGTCATCGTCGCGCGGCATTCAGCGTTCGCCCCGCTCGGTCGGCGTCAGGCGACGCGCCGGAAACACGCGGCCGACATCCGTGTCGCGCGTCGATTTGCGAGCGCCGATCGCGGACCAGGCTTGCAGGTCTTCGATCGCATAGACGACGCGGCCGCCGATCTTGCGATAGACCGGACCGGTCCCGTATGTGCGATGCTTCTCCAGCGTGCGGAGCGAGATTCCAAGAAAGCGCGCGGCATCGGGCGTGCGCAACAGGCGCGGCGGCAGGTCCGCCTTCTGGTCGGCCATAAGATCACCTCTGGTTCGTCATGCGTGCGGCTGTCGGTGGCGACAGCGCGCGATGGCGAACCATGGCGAAGGATCGGCGGCGCGGAGCGTGCCGCATTTGCACCAAGGTGCTGGCGGCACCCCTTGCGGCGCGCGCTATTTGGCGGCGTTTGCCTACCGGCGACGCAGCTTGATCGGATAGTGCAACAGCAGGCGATAGCCGCCCTTCATCATGCTCAGTCCGTGGGCCACAAGGCGGCGGGCCTGGTTCTTGCGCGGGTCGTTTTCCCAATCCTCCTTCGTGCCGCGAAAGCCGAGGAGAACTTTGGCAATGGTGCGGTAGCTCTCGCCGCGCTGCCGCGCGTCGAGCGCCCGCAGCGAGAGGATATGGAACCGCCGAAGCTGCGCCGGCATCGCCCGGAAGTCCGGGCCTGGCGCACGGCCATTGAGCGCGCGCCAGAACCGTCGTGCAGCATGCACGCGCAGTTCGAGAAGCGCGTCCAACGGCAAGATGACGGCGTAGAACGTCGCCACCTCGGAAGGCGCATGGACGAGCCAGAACTGATGCGTGACACCATCGGCCTGCCAGACGCCGTGCCAGCCGTCATCGGACTGGCGCAGATCAAGGCCGTCGAGCTGCGTCAGAGCGATCGGCGTGACGGCGTCCGCGTCGATCGCCTGCGGCACTATAGTGAGACTAACGGCTTGTGGCTGCAGGCTTGGTATCCAGAACAGTGACTGCTGATCTGACGGCGTGTCGGGATCACACGGGAAATCGTAACCCCCAGCGTTTCGAAAATGCCGCCAGCGAACGCGCGGCCGGTTTCCTGAGACGCTCAATCTTCTGGAAGTCGCGATGATAATCATCATCGCGGCGGAGATATTCCCAGGCGAAGCCGGCGGCGGGAATGCCTTCGGCATGCTGATACGCTGCCGGCGAGCGCCAATCGATGCTGAGCATAGCGTAACCTCTCATTCACCGGGTCATGCAAGCCAACACCCGGACAGAGAGTTTCATCGACAAGGGAGCGTGTTTGTAGCCGCCATAGGCGGATATGTTGATCGTGCGTGGCGATCAATATTGGTTATTTTCTTCTTAACATTGTCTGCATGTTTTTGCGAGCCGGGCGAAGCCCGGCGAGCGGCGGCCGTGTTCCGGGCACGGCCGCGCGCCGATCCGCAAAGCCGGATCGGCACAAAAATGCCGGACACGGACATCCTGAAAGACGCGGAACCGTAGAGCCGGAGACCCGGCTCTACGGCTTTGCATTCATGCTGTCTTCAAGCGCTGCATTCCCTCAGCCAGCGTCCACAGCGCGCGGTTGAGGCTGACATTCTGGTCGATGCCATTGATGGCGCGGGTCTGACTGCGGCGGATGCGCCCCTCGGCGTTGCGCTTGCGGCCATGCAATCCACCACGAATGACGTTTTCCTGAATGACGTTGAAGGTGGTCCAGAGGCTTTGCCCGACATCCTCGCGGCGGCGCGGCGCGATGATCTGGTCTGGACGGACGGGGCTTTCATCCTCGCCATAACGGGCAACAAGGCTCGCCTCAGCAAAGACGCGTTGCTCGTCCTGCGACAGGCGCGTTTCCTTCATCGTCTCGCTGGCGTCGATCAGGCGCGGGAAATCCTCGGCGACGGTGTAAACGCCTTCGATGATGTCATGCTGGATATTGCCCTTGTGCGGCACGCGGACTTCCTCGAACCGCTCGCCCGCAATCATGCTGTTGGCGCAGACGAATCTTAGTATGCCCGCGAACATCTGATAGGCGCTGGTCCCGTCATGGCTGTTGACGATGATGACTTCGGCGGCTTCTGGCTTGCCGATGCCGTCATCGCGGCGCAGGCGCAGCATGTGCTTGGCGTGGCCGTGCCGGCTCCCGTCGCGTGGCACGGACTGGACGGCGAAGAACGGAAACCATCCTTCGCGGCGCAATCCCTCCACGATGTCGATGGTGGGAACATAGATATAGCGTTCCGAACGGCTGTCATGCGCCTCGCGCGCGAAGATCGATGGGACGTGGCGGTAAAGCGCCTCGTTATCGAGCGGCTCGCGCCCGCTGATCTGGTGCGCGTTGCGGCCGAAACGGGTTGCAAGCTGGTGATACATGGTCTTTCTCCTATGGGCTTGGGTTGGAGCGCAGCGACCGAAGCTGGGCGGAAGCTCACTCCGAAGTGCGCCGAGGGCTGGCCCTAAGCACGCGGCCTGGCGTGAGCGCCAGCGGGAGCCGGGCGAGAGACATCGATCAGGATGTGCAAGCCTGAAAGCCGTGAACACGGACATCCTGATCACGGTATTTCCTGAAAGGCGTGCGGCCATGAGCATGACGAAGCCCCGCTCGGGTGAGCGGGGCTTCTTGGGGTTCCGGCCTCAGTCGCCGCTGCGGCGGGACCAGATGAGGCTGTGGCCTTCGCCGTCCTCGGTCTCGACCAGGCTGGCGTAGATCGGCGCCGGGAAGCTCGGATCGTCCAGCTTGACCGAGAGATATTCGCGCTGCGTCTCGCGGGCAGTCTTCTTCCAGGCTGCGCCGAACTCGACGCTGTTGCCGGCGATGATGCGGAAGTCGGGGCCGCGCTCGCTCTCGCCCTCGGTGGGGACGAACTTGGCCTTGACGTTGAGGGTCAGGGTCTTGACCGAACCGGTGAAGCCGGCTGTGCCGTTGTCGTTCTTCGTGAAGGTGCCGATGGTCGCCATTGTCGTGTTCCTTTTTCGATCGGGCCGCGCCTATCGCGTCCTCGATGCGGGTCGTGCGACCGGGGACGATCGGCCCTGCACCCGGAGGGCGGAACGAAGTGGAAGACGGCCGGAGACGGCTTTTTTGCCTGGCGATGCAAAGCGCGCTCACGCGCGGCGGAAAAAAGCTGGTGACGGCCGTTGCGGGAAGACGATCGAGGCGATGCTTCAGCGTCGCCGGTCCTCGGTCAGACCCAAACCAATCGAGGACGCCTTTAGGGGCGGCTGACAGGAAAATCGGGAAGAACACGGCAACGGCGACGCCGGTGCATGCCCCAGACACGGCGCGGCTGAATCGAGACGCGTCATCGTCACCCTGATCCTCGATGCCAATGCAAGGAGACGATCTCTGCCGAGGCGAGACCGCGCGCGCCCTTCCGATCTTCGCTCGCCGCCGGCGGCGCCATGATTGGCGAATCTGGAAGGGAGCCACCCGCCTGATGCCGAGCGCTTCTGCTGTCTGCTGAATGATCCGACATTCCCATGCGGCTCAACCCGCATTGTCGAGTACGATGAGGAAACGGCCCAACGCATGAGCCCGTTGCACGGTGATGCAAAGGCGAAACGCGAGATGCGCCGCCCCTGCGGGGCTTCGGAGAAATGGCGTAGCGCCTCTTTGCGTTAGCGGTCGAAGCCGAATGGCGGAAACGCGCCATGGGCGTGGTTCCGGCGCAGCCAAGAACGCGGCCCGAAGGGCGACGTCATCCGAGACAAAGGGACTGTCGAAGGTTCTCGGCTATCAAGGGGTGTAGAGTTCTCGAATGATATTCGTGACGATCTCAAACGGGATCAGAAACAACGGTGGATTGAGAACGGTGTCGCTGCCATGGGCAAACATATTGCGCATTCGGCTCAGATGCTCGATCTTCGAAAGGATCAGGTTCTGTTCCTTGGCCACCCGCAGCAGTTCGTCGAGCATCGCCGGACGCGGCTTTCCGCTCTTATCGACCCTGCCGGCAAATTGATGCCCGATGCGCTCTCGCAGGGCCAATTCCAAACAGGGAAATGTCTGGCTGGCTGCCAAGGTCAGAAGATCATAGGAGAAATAGGCGTAGACATAGACGTGTCGAACCGCATTGTGCGCCCGTCGCACGCTTTCGGGCACGGCCTCCGGAAGCTCGAACGCGCACATGTCCTTGTGCAGGTCCAGAAGCGTGCTCCCTACAAATCCTGCGGTTCCGGCAAAATAGGGATCGGGATCAGTCAGGTTGAGCGCACTCTTGAACACGGCATCTCTCTATGGATTTCGAAAATAGTTGGAGCGCGAAGACAATAGAGCCAGTTGCCATGCAGTTCACGCGCTTTGATCGATCGATTGCACAGTTCCGAGAAGCCGCACCAGCGCCGACACGCCAACGAAGCCGCCGCCAAGGATGCAGAAGATTTGCCGCCAGACCTCGGACGGCACGGCCTCGCGCGTGATGCCGTGGACCAGCGCATAGCCAGCGACGGCGGCGGGCGCTGAAACGGCCCCCGAATTCCCCGGACAGGTCTCACCCTTAAAATAAGGGTTGGGAGTAATGTCGTGGCTATGACTGGTTCTTATCCGAAGATTGAGGTCCTGACCGGGCCTGAGCGCCGCCGCCGGTGGTCGGTTGCGGAGAAGTTGGAGATCGTCGCGCAGACGCGCGAGGCGGGCGTCACGGTCAGCCTTGTCGCCCGCCGGTGCGGCGTGTCGCCGAACCAGCTTTTCACGTGGCGGCGGCTTGCCGAGCAAGGGGCGCTGACCGCGACGGCGGCCGAGGAGGAAGTGGTCCCGGCCTCCGCCTTCCGGGCGCAGCAGGAGCAAATCCGAGAATTACAGCGGCTCCTGGGCAAGAAGACCCTTGAGGTGGAAATCCTAAAAGACGCTCTGGACCTGGCGGAGGATATAAAAAAACGGAGATTGCGGTCGCTGTCGCTGCCCAAGGACGGTTTGCCATGAACGCCGTCGCCGCGACGCTGGACGTGGCCCGTTCGCATCTCGCCGCGCGGCTGGCGCAGCGGACGGCCGGGCGCTCTCCCCAGCGCAGAGGCCGTCCGCCCCTGCCGGAAGAGGCGCTGCTGGCCGAAATCGAGGCAGTCATCGACGACATGCCGAGCTACGGCTATGCCCGCATCTGGGCCAGGTTGCGCCGCAAGGCCCTGGCCGAGGGCCGTGCGCCCGCCAACCGCAAGCGGGTCTACCGGGTGATGAAGGTCAACGGCCTTCTGCTCGAACGCCATGCTGGCGGGGTCGAACGCCGTCACGACGGCCGCATCGCTGTCGCGCGCTCCAATTTGCGCTGGTGCTCCGACGGCTTCGAGATCGGCTGCGACAACGGCGAAAAGGTTCGCGTCGCCTTCGCGCTCGATTGCTGCGACCGGGAAGCCATGGGCCATATCGCCACCACCGAGGGCATCAAAGGCGAGGATGTGTGCGACCTCATGGTCACCGCCGTCGAGCACCGCTTCGGCAAGGTCAACCGCTTGCCGCAGACCATCGAATGGCTGACCGATAACGGCTCCTGCTTCATCGCAGGTCCGACCCGGCGCTTTGCCCGCGAGATCGGTCTGGAACCGCTCACCACCCCGGTCCAGAGCCCGCAGAGCAACGGCATGGCCGAAGCCTTCGTGCGCACCTTCAAGCGCGATTACGTCGCGGTGAATCCCATCCCGGATGCCAAAACCGTCATGCTCGCCCTGCCGGAATGGTTCGACCACTACAACGAGCTTCACCCGCATCGGGCGCTCGGATATCGTTCACCCCGCGAGTTCATCGCGGCCCAAGCAGCACCGTGAGAAATGTCCGGGCTTTTGGGGGCTACAACA
>NZ_JBHSLU010000105.1:0-5680 GCF_042655245.1 Allobosea massiliensis
TCCCATCGTCAGCCTGCCAGCCGTGGCCGCCTGACCAGCCCGACCAAAGCCGGCACGCGGTGGCTCTGCGAAGCTACACCACCAGCAGGGACACGACCAGAAGACACTCAGTTCAAAGCCGGCCACCAGCCGAATAGTGATCCGCCTCGCGCCGTCGCCAGGGCCACTGGCCCTCAATTTCGACCTGAAGTGAGAAGCTCAGGAACGTGCGTACGGCGATAATCAGAGCCAGCACGCCTAGGCTCTGAAAGGTAGGGGTCACGGCGACCGTACCGATAATGTCGGCCGCCACCAGAAACTCGAGCCCAAGCAGGATGCCGCGGCCAAGATTGGCCCGGTAACTCCGGAACGCCGCATCCCACTCGCGGCCAACGCCTCGCCAAAGGAATAGAGCGGTCGAGACAATCGCACCCAGCACAATGGCGGCAACCCCGATCACCTCGATCGTGGTGGCGATCCAGTGCAGGACGTGAATGATCGGCGCCCGCATCTCGGCATTGGAGAAGATTTCTGCTGGCTCCATGCTCGCTTGCTCGATTCCGCGCTCGGGAGAAAACATTCGTTGCAGTCACAGCATATGGCCCGGTTCACGACGGGCCTGATGCGCTGCTCAGGTTGTCCAAATTACCCGTGCCGTGCGTTGACCGTCGGCGTGGGCTCATCGAAGCTCAAGTATAACCCGGAGCCCCTGGCAAAGGGGCGGCTGGACGGCCGTGATCTGTCGGCGGCCTCAAGACTGAGGCGACGTGGAGCAGCAAAAGTTCGGCGTGAGCTGCGCCGAGCTTTACGCGCCAGGCTCGCAACCTCGCAACCTCAACGCAAACCGCCCGGTGCTTGAAAATCGACCGGTCCGAACGGATTGCGCGCCCCGATGAACGGACCTGTGATCGGATCCGGCAGCACACCCTCTCCAAAGCGGTCCCGCTGGTTCTGCCAGGGCGGCAGATTAAGGTAGGACCGCGTTTGCGCATACCCGCCGGTGACGCCGTCGAGCGAGCCTGCCGGCACGACGTTGCCTGCATCCAGATAGCTGCGCGGCCGGACCTTCAGGATGAGGACTTCCTCGCTGCCACGAGGACGGGGCTTCGCCTCGGATTCGAGCGTGAGAGCGAGCGAAGCCGCAAGGGACAACGCGGCACAGGCGACAAGGCGATTCATGAGTGCTCCTTCCTGGTTGCGCCAGAATCTGTCCGGTCTCCGGCCGAGCTTCCTTGATCTGACGCAACGGATCGCTCAGCCCCTTTTTTGCGGTCGTGAGTCGTTTGCAACTCGTGCGGCCGAGCATTGCACGCACGTGAACAGCTTCGCGTCGGGTCGCCATCCAAATGCCGGTCCCGTCATCGAACGCCGACGCTTCGGACGACGCAGTCGTAGACCGCCGCATAATCAGAGGCCGACTGCTGCCATTCGAAGCTGCGCGCCATGGCGCTTCGGCGCATCGCCTTGAGCTGCCGGCGTGAGCCGAAGGCGTCGATCGAGCGGTAGACGGCGTTTAGGAAACCGGCGAGCGACAGGTCCTTGAAGAGGAAGCCCGTGATCCCGTCCTCGATCGTATCAGCCAGGCCGCCGGTTCGATGAGCGACAGGCAGCGATCCGAACCTCTGGGCATACATCTGGCTCAGCCCGCAGGGCTCGAAGCGCGAGGGCATTAGCAGAAAGTCGCTGCCAGCGAACATGCGCCGAGCAATCCCTTCGTCGAACCCGATTTTGACGCCGACCTGTCCGGGGTAGCGGGCGGCCAGGTTCTGCAGTTCCGCCTCGAGCCGACCCTCTCCCCGACCGGTGACGACGATCTGTCCGCCTTGGCGAACGATCGTTTGGGTCGCTTGGATGGTCAGGTCGAGGCCCTTCTGATGCACGAGGCGCGACACCACGGCGAAGAGCGGCCCGCGCGACACAGCGAGGCCAAACGCGTTCCTGACCTCCTCGGCGTTGACGCTCTTGCCTTTCCAGTCATTGGCGTCGAACGGGCTTGCCAGATGAGGGTCGGTGCGGGGATCCCAGCTCTCGTCGATCCCGTTGAGGATGCCGGTAAGGCGTCCCTCGCGGGCCCTTGTGCGCAGGAGCCCGTCGAGGCCGCAGCCGAACTCCGGGGTGGTGATCTCCTCGGCGTAAGTCGAGCTGACGGTGGTGACGTGCGAGGCATAGAAGATACCAGCCTTGAGGAAGGAGAGGTCCCCGCAGAACTCGACGCCGTGCATCTGAAACGCGGCGTCCGGAATGCCGAGTGCTCCGAGACGGTCGCGACCGAACACCCCTTGATAGGCGAGATTGTGAATGGTCATGATGCTCGGCGTCGGGCGTCCGCGCCAGGCGAGGTAGGCCGGAGCGAGACCGGACGGCCAGTCGTTGAGATGGATGAGGTCCGGCGCCCACGTCGGGTCGCCAAGACCACAGGCGATGTCGGCCGCAGCCAATCCGAGCCTTGCGAAGCGGATATCGTTGTCGGCCCAGTCGGCCCCGTTCACGTCCACGTAAGGCGAGCCCTCGCGGTCGTAGAGCTCGGGACAGAGCAGGACGTAGAGGGTCAGACCGTCGCGGGTCTCGATCCGGCCGAGATTGCAGGCGGGCAGGCTCGAAAGACCGTCAAGCCGTCCGACGACTGGGACGTTGCCGAGGCTTACGAGCAACTCGCGGTAGCCCGGGATGAGCACGCGAACATGGTGCTGCTTGCGGAGCGCGCGTGGCAGGGCAGCTGAAACGTCCCCAAGCCCGCCGATCTTGACGTAGTCGGCGATCTCTGACGTGACGAACAGAATTCGCCGGCCGCGGCTACCGGCAGGAGCCGATGTGGCCCACCTCGACGGCGGCACGCGGGCGCCCAACGATGCCTTGCGGCGGGAAGCATCACGCATGATGTTTGTCTCCTCACTGCCCCGAGGCCCATCACGGTGCCGCGGTTTCGCGCCTTGGGAGCGGTTCGTGTTCGGAGGGGGCGTGATCATCGCGGACTGACACAAGTTTTGCTGGAGCCGCACCGGCGTCGGCGCACAACGGGGTTCAGCAACAAAGACGTTGAGTTAACCGTCCTCTTACAGTTGATTTTGGTTGGGCCGAGCGCGGCGCTGAAGGGCGGTCCGTGCGACCGCTGGGGACCACAGGCGGCAGCGGGCAGAGTTCACAGGAGTGCGCCAGCCGATTTGGCCCAAAGGTTTTTCCGGGCTCGTCCACCGGGAAGCACATGATGCGATTTCTCGCCGTTTCGAACGAGAGAAGAGGCGCCGCGCGGACGAGTGGGGGGCAACGCGCCCTCGCGGCGGTGCCAGAAGGAATTATAATTCGCCTCCTGGAGCTCGGGGCAATTCTCAACCAGCGGTCAGAAAGTCGCGATGAACGGCGCCACCAGTTCGTCGGCCGTGCGCTTCTGCGTCTCGTCAAGCGACCCGTGGAGCTTCGCGAAGGCTGTACGGGCCGATTTCAGCGCTTCGAGCCTGGCGGAGAGGTGCTGCTCGTATTTCTCCAAACGGTCGGTCGCCGACGAATACGCCTGGCGCATCTGCTGCCGGGCTTCGAGCAGGTGCTTGCGGCTCGTGCGGAGCGCGTCGGCGAACGCGGTCCAGGCAGGGGCCTGGGCGTCGGTGATGCGGAGCTCAGCCCTGAGGAACGCGAGGCGCCCCTCGAGCCGCTCCGTCATGTCGACCATGGCCGGGCCCATCGCCATGCCGGGCGTGCCCCCGCCCATCCCGCCGCCCATCATGCGCATGTGGTCGTTCATCATGCGCATCATGTTGTCGCCCATCATCCCGCCCGTCTGGCCGGACATCGCGCCCTGCCCCATCGCGCCGCCCTGACCCATGGACCCTTGCGGCTGCATGCCTGCGCCCGTCTGACCTGACTGGCCCTGCATGCGCATGTTGTCGTCCATCTTCATGCCGCCCCCCGTCGAGCTGCTTTGACCTTGCGGGGCCATGCCGCCCATCTGACCGGACGAGCCGCCCTGCCCGGCCGATCCTTGCGATTGCATTCCGCCCGTCGCGCCCGTCTGGCCGGGCTGGCTCTGCTGCATGCGCATTTTATCATCGTCCATCATGCCGCCGCCCATGGATCCGCCCGATCCACCTTGAGACTGCATCGGCATCATGTCGTGCATCGCAAAGCGGAGCGGCCGATCGACCGCTCGTGCGGGACCTGGTCCGGCGGCGAGCAGTGCGCCGGCTGCGGTCGCTAGGGCAAGCATGGAGGCTCTGGCGGTTTTGACTGACATTGGCTGGTTCTCCTGGTGGTAAAGTTGAAATCCTGTGCCGCGATGACCGCTTGGGCCCCTTCTGCCAAGGCCTCGAGCAATCATCCTTGATCTTGCGCAAATCCCCCGGTCCCAATTCCCGCCCTTGGGATGGCGAGCGTTAACGGCGCAGGTCGCGCAGGTAGCTCCCTTGCTTTGCAGTCGGCCGTGCTTTGTCGACGGCTGGTTTGATCCTGATCTCTTGTTCGACGTGCTCAACCCGCTTCGGTGTTCCCACTCCTCGGCACTGGCGCCCGGGCAGGCTTGCGCCCCGCCCCACTGGCCGCGCTTGCATTACCTCCGGAGGTGCCCTCCCTCGCAGCCAGGCGCTCCCTGGCAGATGCTCTTCAGGGTGTGATCCTTCAGCTCCTTGTCGTGGTGCTCCAGAAGCGGTGTCGACCCTCCCCGGTCGTCCAGAGCCTGTCCCGGCGGCTTGCGCTCTCCTGTCGGGGCCACGAATTGGGGGTGGTGAGTGGGCGGCACAGCATCCAGTTTCGAGCCGGGAGGGGCGCCCGAACTGGACTGAGCCAGGGCAGCCGATGCCGCCAGCACAGTCCCGAGGAGCGCCAAACTGATCCGTTTGCGCATGGCACCGCCCTCCAGAAGATCTGTCGCCCAGCGACCCATCTCTCAGAATGACGTTTTCGGTCGCGGGTTATTACAGCCTGGAAGGCTTGGCTGCTACGCGCCGTTTTCATGGAAACGCTCGCCCACCGGCAGCGTTGATGCGAAGGTCCGCATGACGCCAACGGAGTTGAGTATGAAGAAGACCTTGATCTTGCTTTCGGCGACGCTCGCGGCGGGAATTTCGCTCGCGTCTGAAGGGGCTTTAGCCCAGCGCGGCGGCCATGGGGGCGGTGGCCACGGGGGCGGCGGGTTCCACGGTGGAGGTGGAGGGTTCCATGGCGGAGGCTTCCGGGGCGGTGGATTCGGCGGCTTCCGCGGTGGCGGCATTTCTCATCGGGGCTTCGGTGGAGGGTATGCCCATCCAGGGATTTATCGCGGCGGCTATGGGCGCGGCTATTACGGACGTGGCCACGGGGGCTACTACGGCGGAGGCTATGGCTATGGCGGCTACTACGGCGGCTGGGGGGCGCCCTGGTTGCTGACGGGCCTCGGTCTCGGCTACGGCCTGGGATATTACGGCGGTTACGGGGGTTACTATTCGCCAGCCTATTACGGTGGCTATGGCTACGGTGGCTATCCTGCGTACGATGGTGGCGGCGGCTACGGGGCAGGCTACGAAGGCCCATGCGTCCTCGAACGACGGTGGGTGCGAACGCGCTACGGCGGTTCCCGACGAGCCTGGGTCAGGAGCTGTTACTGAGCGCGTGACCCCTCTGCCCGCGTTGATTGGGGGGTCTGACGCAGTTCTGCTGACGCTTGGGGTCATTGCGCGCCGATCAGACGGGCTTGGAGGAGATCGATCTTTCCGCGGCCGTACATTTGGCGTTTGAC
>NZ_JBHSLU010000106.1:0-13639 GCF_042655245.1 Allobosea massiliensis
AGCGGTAGTAACTGACCTCCGTCACGCCGATCGAGCGGATCGCATCGGCAACGGATTGGCCCTGCGAGACCAGCACATCGACCTGGCGCAGCTTCGCGACAATCTCTTCGGGCTTGTGACGCTTCTTCGGCATTGCGGTCCTCCTGTCTGCCAAAAGACATAGTTCAGGGTGGACCAATTCAACGGGGGTGGATCAATCGGCTCATCGGCCTCACTCAGCCGCCACAGCAGAGCCAGAAGCGTCTCGGTCATGGAGCATTCCGTTGCGGCGGAGGAGGCGCAAGATGCGATCCTCGTAGTGGATGCGCTTGAAGACGGCGTGTGCGGGCGGCTTGAGCTTCACGACGACCTTCTTGGTTCGTGTGCCTGGCTTCCCGAGATGCACCCGAAACACCAGGTGATTGAGCCGCCAGTCTGCGCCAAGGCTTGCTCCCCGCATCATTTCGCCGAGCCTCGCCAGTGCGTTGTCACGCCCGTCGCGCGCCACGTAGGAGAAAAACGTCCGAGTTTCGCCGGTCTTCGCATCAGCGCCGACCCGGTCAACCTGCACCTCCGAGATCTGCACACGCTGAATGAAGTCGTCGAATTCGTGGGTGAAACGGAACCCAAAGCCGACCTGCTGCACCCGATCGAGCGTGTAGAGGTTCTGGGCATGATCCGATGCGAAGAAACCCGGAGGATCGGAAACCGGATGCGAGGCGTCTGCTCCGGTTCCTGCGCAACCCATCGCAGTTGGGCGAAATTCTGAGTAGTGGCGGAGGGAAAGGACTCATCCTCTAACTCTCTGATAAGCCATGGCGAATCGCCCACAACACCCGCCCACCTCCGAGCATTTCCTCGTATGCGCAGATTTGCCCGAGTGCAACGAAAGACAGGTGATTTCTACCAATAGACTCCGTGTCGACGGAATTTGGGCGGCAAGAACGAGGGTAGCCGTGGTTTATAAGACATGCCCGCGATTGTCGGATATTGCGGTGTTGCCAGGGCGGTGAGTTCACGCAGCCTGGCGATCCGGCTTTCTGTGCTTGGATGCGTCCGCAAGAGAGACGGCTCGGGAATGCGTCGGCCGGGAAGAAAAATTTCTTCCCAGAACCTTCCGACACGGCGTTCGAGTTTGCTCAGCGCTCTCATGAGACCCTCCGGGTCGCCGGTCAGCTCCGCCGCCGCGCGATCTGCGTCATACTCGCGGGTGCGCGACAGGCCGAGCTGCACGAGCGCCATCAAGGTGGGCGCGAAGATGAGAAGCGCCACGATATGCCACGGAACATAGACCGCGCCCGCGAAAATAAGAGGTAGGTTGAGGAGCAGCAGGAATTGTACAAGCCAACTCGCGATGGAAACCAACCGTGACATCATATCTGCCAATCCCATGATCCACAGGTCGCGGTTCGCGATGTGGCCAACTTCGTGAGCCAGGACGCCGACGAGTTCGCGACCGTCGAGGAGTTGAAGCAGTCCATCGGTGACGCAGATTGTACTGTCTTCCGGACTGCCCATCGCGAAGGCGTTCGGCAACGGGCTCGATACGCGATAGAGCTTCGGCGCGCGCGGCAAATCGGCACGTCGCGCAAGTTCCGCTATTCCTGCGCAAGGCCGGGCGCATCACGTCCCGTTATGCGCTCCGCCTGATATGCGGACAGCAAGAAGTCTTGCGGCAGATTGGGGACAAAAATCAGACCCGCAACCATTCCGAAGGCAAGCAGCAGGCCGACCTCCGCGCCGACGACCGCTGTCATGGACACCCAGGCGATCATCGCCATAAGGCCAAGCAAGAGCGCGGATTGGACGAGATTGATAAATCGATGCCTCGTCGAGACAGCGGGCATTTCCGGCTCCTATCGCGGTTCGCCGAGTGTGATCTTGAGGCTCTTGCGCTGATCGCCGCGCCGGATGTGCAATTCAACCTGATCCCCGGGGCGATGCGCTTCGAGCGCTGTGATCAGGTCAGCCGCTTCATCAACTCTAGCCGCTCCAAGGCCGATTATCCGGTCGCCGACTACAATGAGCCCATCGCCGCTAATGCGGGCGGGCACCAGTCCCGCACGGGCAGCGGGGCCGTCAGGATCGACTCCGAGGACCGGGACGCCGGAGGAGCCATCCTGCGCGAGCATCGCGTCGACCCTGGGATCGAATAAGATGCCGAGTCGTGGTGGTGCATAGCTGCCGCGAGCGATGAGCTGTGGCACCACCCGGTTGACCGTATCGACGGGAACCGCAAAGCCGATTCCCGCACTGCCGCCGGATGGACTGAAAATGGCCGTATTGACGCCGATCAGACGCCCCGCGCTGTCGATCAGAGGGCCACCGGAGTTTCCGGGGTTGATTGCCGCGTCCGTCTGGATCAGGCCCCGTATCGGGAGACCGTTTTCGCCCGGCAATTCGCGGCCAAGGGCCGAGACAATTCCGGTCGTCATCGTCCAGTCGAGGCCGAACGGATTGCCGATGGCGAACACGCTTTGACCGACACGTAGATCGTTGCTGGCTCCGATGGGTATCGGCGGTGGTCGACCCGCACCAACACCGATGTGCAGGACTGCCAGGTCGTGCTCGGGTGCGCGCCCCACCAGACGCGCGGCGAAGGCACGGCCATCAGCCAACCTGACGACTGCCCGGCTTGCACCAGCGATAACATGGTTGTTCGTTACCACATGACCGAGTTGGTCCCAGACGAATCCTGAACCGTTCCCGCGCGGAACGTCATAGGCGTTCCGGGTCCAGGGATCCACTACACGCTCGGCCGTCGTGATGAAGACGACACTGTCTCGAGCGGCATTGAAAACCGTGATGGTGCTTTGTTCGAACGCCGCCAAGTCGCCGCGCGGAGCGACGGCGCGCGGTTCGGCAAACCGACCCAGCACAACGCTCTGAATGATAGGAAAGCTCTGCCACACAATTATGATAAGGAGTGCGGCAGAGGTTGCCGAAATAAGTCGAATGAAAAAGGTTCGGTTCATTGACCGCCATCCGCATTTTCAGTAGGGAGCTGTTCGCGCCGGTCCTGATCGCGCACCAGCCAGTGGACAGCGCCCAGTGCAAGAGCCGCGCCCGCGAGTGCGGCAATCTTTGCCGGCTCCGTCTCGCCGAGGTCCAGGATGATGAATTTGCGCGCGATGGCGAGGAGCGCGATCAGCACGATCGTGCGGACTTGGAGGATCCCGAAGCTGCGTTCGGTCGCAACAAGAAGGGAGCGCTTGAACTCGAGCGCGATCACCACGGTGAAGATCATGCCGAACACCACCTGGAAGGTGGCGTAATCGAGCGTGTCGAATGCCCCCAGAACCAGGCGGTTCACGACTTCGCGCATCAGCGCCCAGACCGACGCCACGACGATCGCCGCAATGATGACGCTGAGGACGAAGATGACACATTGCTCGAACTTCTCGTAGAGAGTCATCGCCGACCATTGTTCACGGGTCAGCCCGGATCGTTGCAAGTCTTTCATGATTGCCTCTCGAAGGCCGCCCCGGAGAGACAAGCTCCCCAGGGCTTCTCCAGACGGTGCGATATCGCAAGGAGCGGAGGGGACGCCGTAAACCAGCGACACCCAATGTGGCAAATCAGCCGTTCTTGACCTCGATGCGCTTGACCTTCGCCTGCGCCTCGGGAGTCTGGGGCAGCTTGATCGTCAGAACCCCGTTCTTGAAGGATGCCTGCGCCTTTTCGCCATCCACACCGGGAGGGAGCGGAATTGTCCGGTAGATCGCGCCGTAGCTGCGCTCGGACAGGTAATACCCCTTCTTCTCCACCTGGCGCTCGATCTTCTTCTCCCCCTTCACAGTCAACATGTCATCGTTGACCGTCACCTCGATGTCCTTCATCTCCATGCCCGGCAGCTCGATCGATACTTCGATCGCCTTGTCGGTCTCGACCACGTCGGATTTCGCTTCGCCGCTGCCAAAGGGCCATTCGAAATGACCGACACGGTTCCAGAAGTTCTCGAACACATGGTTCATTTCGCGCTGGAGTGTCGCGATCGGGTTGTCTTCGCTGCTCTTGGCATCTGGCGCGCCGTCCTTGCGCGCCCAGGGGATGAGGTCTTTGATCTGCATGATATGGTCTCCTTCGGTTTTCAGGCGCCCTTGACGGCGATCTTTTTCGGCTGCGCTTCAGGGGCTCGGGGGAGCGTCAGGGTGAGGACACCTCCACGCATCTCGGCTTCGATCCTGTTGGGGTCGAAGTCGTCGGAAAGCGTGAAGGCACGCTCGAAATCGCCCTCGCCATATTCGGCATAGGCAAGTTCGAGGTTTTCCGGCCGCACCGGGTCAACTTTGCCGCGGATCGTCAACACACGATTTTCGAGCGTGATCTCGACCGCATCGGCGGCGACCCCAGGCATTTCAAGCATCATGGAGACACCCTGATCGGTCTCGACGATATCGCTCAACGGGCGATAGATGCGTCCGCCGCCGGTGGTCTCGGGCGAGTCGGTCGGCGTCTTTTCGGCGGCTTGCGTGATGTCGGTGCTCATCGTTCCAGCTCCTCTCAGGCTGCCTTGATCTCGATTTTCTTCGGCTTTTCTTCCTCGGGCCGGGAGATGACGATCCGCAATACGCCGTTCGTCATCCTCGCCTCGACCTTGTCATCCGAGGCCGCGAACGGCAGGCGGATAGTCCGGGAAAACCTGCCGAAACTGCGTTCGTTGCGGTGCCAGTGCGCACCGTCGGGAACCTCGGGCGCCTTGCGTTCGCCCGAAAGCGTCAGGACGTTGTCCTTAACCGAAATCTCAATGTCGCCCGGTTCGATGCCGGGAAGTTCAGCGGCGATGGCAACGGCCTCAGGGCCTTGCCAGACATTCACCGCCGGGAACGCCGCGCGGGCCGGCGGCCAGAAACCGCGGTCCAGATCGCGCATCATGGAGCGCATCAGCGCAAAAGGATCGCTGCGGCGCAGATATGTCGGATAGAGCATTGCTGGCCTCCTGTAGCTGATCGATGCCCGAACCGACGTCGGTCGGGCAACCTGGCCGGCCGGACGTCGGTTCGGAGACCGCCCATCAAGATAAGCCGTTCCATTTATTGTGCAAGCATATATGCTGCGTGCGTTGCACCTTGGATAGAGGCAGTCTAACCTGTTTGTCATACAGCCGGAGGAAGAATACCCATGATCGCTTCGGACATCGGGCTGATCGGGACGACGATCCACCGTGTCGCGCAGCTCATCCAGCAGCGGATCGACAACGAGATCGGCGATAGTGGCCTGACTCGCCTGTCCTGGATGGCGGCGGCACACGTCGAGGATTCGCCCGGGCTGACCATCGGCGATCTGGCCGGGCGGCTGGAGGTAGGCCGAGCCACTGCGGGCCAGCTCGTCGATCGCATGGTCAAGGGCGGTTGGGTCGAGCGGTCGCCGTCACAAAGCGACCGGCGGTTGCAGATCGTCACGGTAACCCCAAAGACTAGGGCGATGCTGGATGAACTCGCGCCCCGGCAATCGGCGTTAGAAGATGAAATCCTGCAGGATTTGTCCCCGGACGAACGGTGCGTCCTGCTTGTGCTGCTCGAGCGGATCCGGATGCGGCTGATGCAGAGGCAAGGCTGATCGGCATGGAGAAGAGAACCGAATACAACATCTGGTACTGGATCGTCGCCTTCTTTGCGATCCTCCTCATCCAGAACCTGATCGCCGGCTGGCAGTCGGTCGCCCCCATCACCTACAGCCAGTTCGAGACCTACCTAAACGATGGCAAGATCGCCTCGGTTGCGGTCGGATCAGACGCGATCACCGGCACGTTCAAAGAGCCGATTGGCGGCAAGCGACAGTTTATCACCACAATCGTAAATCCCGCGATCCTGGCGCGGATCGACCGCTCGGGGGTGGAGATCACCGGGGTTCCGCAGAATACGCTGATCGGCACGATTCTGTCCTGGGTGGCGCCCGCGCTCGTCTTCTTCGGAGTCTGGATGCTCCTATTTCGAAAGTTCGCCGAGCGGCAAGGCTTTGGCGGGTTCATGCAGGTCGGCCGCAGCAAGGCCAAGGTTTACATGGAAAAAGAAACCGGCGTCAGCTTCGCCGACGTGGCCGGTGTGGACGAGGCCAAGGCCGAGCTCGAGGAGGTCGTGGAGTTCCTCAGGAACCCCGCCGAATACGGAAAGCTGGGCGCACATATCCCCAAAGGCATATTGCTCGTCGGGCCGCCGGGCACCGGCAAGACGCTTCTGGCGCGCGCAGTGGCAGGCGAGGCCGGCGTGACCTTCTTTTCGATCTCGGGCTCCGAGTTCGTCGAGATGTTTGTGGGCGTCGGTGCCGCGCGGGTGCGCGACCTCTTCGAGCAGGCTCGGAAATCCGCGCCGGCGATCATCTTCATCGACGAACTCGACGCTCTCGGGCGGGCGCGCTCCTCCGGCCAGATCGCTGGCGGCCATGATGAGCGTGAGCAGACGCTGAACCAGCTTCTGACCGAGCTCGACGGCTTCGACCCGTCAGTCGGCATCGTGCTGCTTGCGGCCACCAACCGTCCGGAGATTCTCGATCCGGCGCTGCTGCGTGCGGGACGCTTCGACCGGCAGGTGCTGGTGGATCGGCCGGACAAGAAGGGGCGCGTGCAGATTCTTGGCGTGCACATGAAAAAAGTGAAGCTCGCCCCGGACGTCGATGCCGAGAAGGTCGCAGCGCTTACTCCCGGCTTTTCCGGGGCAGACCTTGCCAATCTCGTCAACGAGGCAGCATTGCTCGCCACGCGCCGCAAGGCTGATGCGGTGACGATGGACGACTTCAACAATGCCGTCGAACGCATCATCGCGGGGTTGGAAAAGAAGAACCGCGTGCTCAATCCGCGCGAGCGCGAGATCGTGGCGCACCACGAGATGGGGCACGCGCTGGTGGCGATGGCTCTGCCGGGGGTGGACCCGGTGCACAAGGTCTCGATCATCCCGCGCGGAATTGGCGCGCTCGGCTACACCATCCAGCGCCCGACCGAGGACCGCTTCCTGATGACGCGGGAGGAACTCGAGAACAAGATCGCAGTCCTGCTTGGCGGGCGCGCGGCCGAGAAGATCATCTACAATCACCTCTCGACGGGGGCGGCCGACGACCTGGTCAAGGCGACCGATATCGCCCGCGCCATGGTGGCGCGGTACGGGATGGATGAAGACCTCGGGCATGTCAGCTACGATACCGATCGGCCCGGCTTTCTCGGCACCGGCGACCAGTCGTCGTGGCTGAACCGCCGCTACAGCGACGCCACTGCCGAGCGGATGGACGCGAAGGTGCGCGACATCGTGGATGGCGTGTTCAAGCGCACGCTCACCCTTCTTGAAACCAATCGGGATCTTCTTGAGCAATCGGCGCAAGATCTCCTGCAACGAGAGACACTGGACGAGCCGGATCTGGTGGCAATTGGGTCCAAGGTGAAAAGAACGGAAGCGGTCGCTGCGTGACACTGTCACTGGCGCAGATGATCGGCGGATAACCCTGACTGGATAAAGATAAAGGAGAAGACAAATGGCAAACGGAGCTTGCGATATTTGCGGTCGCCCGGCGACGGCGCGCGTGCGCGCCTCGGTGAACGGCAGAATTCAGAACATGGAGCTTTGCGACCAGCATTACCGCGAGATGGTGCGCCGGTCGGGCCGCAGCGCCTCGCCGCTGGAGTCCCTGTTCGGACGGCATTCCCTTCTTGACGAGTTCTTCGGCGACAGCGGTTTCGGCAGCCTCTTTGGCGACAGCCCGTTGCGGGGCGGCACGCTGGGCTCCATGGGCGACGGTGATGACGAGGTCGTCGACGCCACTTTCGGAGAGGGCACGCCACGGCGTGGTTCGCGGCGCGGCGGCGGACGCACCATTGCTGACCGGCTGAGCGAACAGGGCAACAAACTATTGCAGGAGGCCGCACAGAAGGCAGGAGAATTCGGGCGCAGCGAGGTCGATACCGAACATCTGCTTCTGGCGCTGACCTCGTCCGACGTCGTCAAGACGATCCTGGAACAGTTCAAGGTCGATGTGGACGATCTGCGCCGGCAGATCGAGAAGGACGCAAAGCGCGGAGAGGCCAAGGCGTCGGGCGAGATCGGCGTCAGTCCGCGCCTCAAGGATGCGCTGAATCGCGCGTTCATCGCGTCTAACGAACTCGGCCATTCCTATGTCGGTCCCGAGCACCTTCTGATCGGACTTGCCGAGGAAGGTGAAGGCCTGGCCGCGGCGATGCTGCGCAAGCTGGGGTTGACGCCGCAGGCGCTGCGTCAGCAGGTGACGAAGGTGGTCGGCAAGGGAGCCGAGGAAGGCCGCGTCGAGACGCCGTCGAACACCCCCGATCTCGACCAGTTCAGCCGTGACCTGACGAAGCTCGCCCGCGATGGCAAGCTCGATCCCGTCATCGGCCGCGCCCGCGAGATCGAGACGACGATCGAAGTGCTGGCCCGCCGGAAAAAGAACAACCCGGTGCTGATCGGCGAGCCCGGCGTGGGCAAGACCGCCATCGTCGAGGGACTTGCACAACGGATCGTCGCGGGCGAAGTGCCCGAGGCGCTGCGCGACAAGCGGTTGGTCGAGCTCAACATCAACTCGATGGTGGCCGGGTCGAAGTATCGCGGCGAGTTCGAGGAGCGAGTCCAGAAGATCCTCAAGGAGATCACCGAGGAGAAGGACAGCCTGATCCTGTTCATCGACGAGATCCACACCATCGTCGGCGCCGGCCAGGGCGGTGGCGAAGGTGGTCTCGACATCGCCAACACCTTCAAGCCTGCGCTGGCGCGGGGCGAGCTGAACCTGATCGGCGCGACGACGCTCAACGAGTACCAGAAATACATCGAGAAGGACGCGGCGCTCGAGCGAAGGTTCCAGCCGGTTTATGTGGACGAGCCCACGATAGCTCAGGTCATCATGATCCTGCGCGGCCTGCGCGACACGCTCGAAAGCCACCACAAGGTGACGATCACCGACGAGGCGATCATCGCCGCCGCGGAGCTTTCGGATCGCTATATCACCGGTCGCTTCATGCCCGACAAGGCGATCGACCTGATCGACCAGGCCGCGGCGCGGGTGAAGATCTCGGCCACTGCGCGGCCCGTGGACGTGCAGGAGCTCGAAGCCGAGGTCGCGCAGATCAAGCGCGAACAGGACTATGCCGCAGCCCGCAAGCAATTCGACCGAGCAGCAGAACTGAAGAAGGAGCTGGAGCAGAAGCAGAAGGAGCTGGACGAGCTTCTGGAAATCTGGAAGCGCGACCAGGCTTCGGCGACCGCCGAGGTGCGCGCCGATCACGTCGCGCAGATCGTCTCCAAGATCACCGGCGTTCCGGTCACGGAGCTGACCACCGAGGAGAAGGACAAGCTCCTCAAGCTCGAGGAGAAGCTGCACGAGCGCGTCATCGGCCAGGAAGAAGCGATCCGCGCCGTGGCCGATGCGGTGCGCCTGGCGCGTGCGGGTCTGCGCGAAGGTTCCGGTCCGACCGCGACCTTCCTGTTCCTCGGGCCGACCGGGGTTGGCAAGACGGAACTGGCCAAGACGCTCGCCGAGGTGATCTTCGGCGACCAGGATGCGCTGATCCGTATCGACATGTCGGAGTATGGCGAGCGCCACTCGGTTGCCCGGTTGGTTGGCGCACCTCCGGGCTACGTCGGATACGACGAAGGCGGGCAGCTGACGGAGAAGGTGCGCCGTCGGCCCTACTCGGTCGTGCTCCTCGACGAGATCGAAAAGGCGCATCCCGATGTCTACAACATCCTGCTTCAGGTGTTCGACGATGGCCGCCTGACAGATGGCAAGGGCCGGGTGGTGGACTTCACTAACACCATCATCATCGCCACCTCGAACCTCGGTTCGGACATCATCCAGCGCAACCTCACGAAACGCGGCAGCAGGGAGTTCGACGAGGCCAAGCAGAAATCCGAACTGATGGAGGTGTTGCGCGGTCATTTCCGGCCAGAGTTCATCAACCGGATCGACGAGATCATCGTCTTTCATTCGCTGAATCAGTCGGAGATCCGCCAGATCGTCGAGTTGCAGCTCAACCGGGTGAAGCGGACCGCCCTTACCCAGGGCGTCGAACTCGAATTCGACGTGAGCGTCGTGGATCACTTCGGCGCGGTCGGCTTCCGCCCCGAATTCGGCGCCCGCGAGCTGCGCCGGCTGATCCGGTCGGAACTGGAGACCGAGTTGGCCCGCGAGATGCTCTCCGGGCGGATCGAGGATGGTGACAAGGTCCGCGTCGCCTGGTCGGAAGACGAACAGAGGGTCGTGTTCGAAAAGATCGTAAAGGACACCGGTGACGACAGCCCGGACGATCAGGCCAAGGCCGGGATCGAGGAGCCCAGCGAAGTTGCCGAAAACAAGACGGACGTTCCAAAGCCCAGCGTTGAGGATGAGGTGCAGTCCAAGGACGACAAGTCCGCCGAGTGACAGCGCAAAAGACTGGCCCGGCGCGATATCGGTCGCGCCGGACCATCTCTTCGGAGAGTTATAGGAAGGTCCACGGCATGAACGTCATTAGATCATTCCGCAATCTCGACCGGCACGGCCAACAGCGCGCGCCTGAGGTCATCGAGGAGGAGGTGCGGCAACTTGAACCGCACCTTGCGCGCTTTCGCGAGGATCTGGTCCGGCTCGAAGTCGTTGCCTCGCAGACGAGGGGCAAGAAGCGCATCAACGTCAGCCTGCGCCTGCAACTGCCATCGGGCGTGATCGCGGCGCAGGAAGAGGGGTTCGAGATCGAGCCGGTCCTGCGCAAGGCCTTTGCCGACCTGCGCCACCAGGTCGATCGGCATGTGGCGCGCCTCAAGCACGAGCCGGAGTACAAGCGTCCCGCCCGCCGGCGCCGGATCGGCGCCCCGCTGCCGCCCGCGCGGGATGCGGCGGAGGCGGAGCGGCGCCAACTCTTCTTCGACCTGATCGAGGATCATCTCGATACGGTCTACGACACCGTCAGGCGCGAGTTGACCTATCTCGAATGCAGCGGATCGGTACCGGAGGGATATCTGAGCGTTCGCGGTCTCTTCGATGCGACGATCTTCAAGGGGCTGGCCCGTTTCGAGGATCGGCCTTCGGAGTTTTCCGTCGGCGACTGGCTGAAACGGCTGGCTTTTGAGACCATCGAGGAAGAATCCCGCGCCGCCCGCCGCGCCGTGCCTGAGGATGCCGCCTCCATCGAGGCGGAACCCGAGGCCCCGGCGGAGGATCCGACCGAGGCGGATCAGGCGATGTTCGAGTTCTACCAGCCCGACGAAGTGCTGATGCTGGAGGACCTCCTCGCCGACGACGGCGGCACAGACCCCGAGAGCCAAGCGGATCGGCATAAGATCGCCATGGTGCTGCACCGGGCAATCGCCGATCTTCCGTCGGTCGAACGCCGCGTTCTCTATCGGCTCCACCTCGACAACGCTACGATCGCGGAGACGGCAGACCTTTTCGGCCTGACCGAGACAGTGGTCGCCGAGATCGCAGAAAATGCGGGCGCGACACTACGCGCGAGGCTTGCCGAAGCCGGGTTGGTCAGAGATCCATCAGGCCGCGCGCCCATCGAACGGGAAATCGCTCACACGCAGCGTTTGCCTCAGCCGATCGAGGATCGCCGCCGCGTGGCCGCCGCCCTAACCGGCGAGGAGGCCGGCTCCGACACCTGACATGGAACTGAATAGGAGATCGACCAATGACCACAGCCTCTGAAAACCCGACCGACAAGATGCAGTACATCCTGTGCAGCCTGTCCCGGAATTGGTGGGCATTCGTGTTACGCGGCGTGCTCGCATTGATCATCGCAGTGCTAGCCTTCGTCATGCCTGCGGAAGCGCTTCTGGCGCTCACGCTGGTCTTCGGCGCGTTCGCCTTTGCCGACGGCGTGTTCGGCCTCGTCGCCGCGATACGTAACATCCGCAAGGGCGAACGCTGGGGCTGGCTGATGTTCAGCGGCATTCTGGGCATCGCCACGGGCGTCGTCGTGGTTGTCTCGCCTTTTGTCGCGACGCTTGTGCTTGCGACATTCCTCTGGGCCAGCATCGCATTCTGGTCCGTGTTCTCGGGTGCCCTCGAGATCGCGGCAGCGATCCGCCTGCGAAAGGAAATCAACGGCGAAATCTGGCTGATCCTGAGCGGCCTTCTCTCGGTCGTTCTCGGTGTCGTCGTGACCTGGATGCTGCTGACGCGCCCGGTCGAAAGCTTCCTCGCGCTCGGCTGGCTGATCGGCTTCTACGCCGCGGTCTTCGGGGTGATGATGATCCTCCTCGGGCTACGGCTTCGCAAGGCGGATCGTTCGGACGGTGCGGCCTTCGATGACGCTCCCCCATCGGCAAAGGCGTGAGGTGCCCTGTGGTGGATGACGGGCGACTTGCCGGCGAGGAGGACGATTTCACCCGATGGGACGAAACGATCTTCGACCGTTGCCTGAGCACCGGCTTCAATCCCTTCGGCAGCGGACCGACGCCGATCTTCTTGCGGGACAGGGATCATACGCAGCGTAGAGACAAGCACAGACCACATAAGGATCGTGAAAATGCGCGGCCATAACCGCCCACCGTTTCCGCCGAAAATTCCCGGAACCGATCTGCCAACCTGGGACATGCCGACGGCGATCATCTACCGTCCGGCCCGTTCCGCGATGACATCGGCGCCTCGGCCCAACTACTGGGTTCTCGAATTCGAGCCGTCGCGTCCGCCGCAGATCGAGCCGCTGATGGGATGGACTGCAAGCGACGATCCCTATCGCCCGATCCGGCTGAAGTTCCCCGATCGTGACAGCGCTGTGGACTTCGCTGAGCGGCAGGACTGGCGATACGTCGTGCGCGAGGAAGCCGCGCCGTCACGGATGGCGAACCGATGGACGGGAGAAGCGCACCATCGGCTGTACAGGGGCGCCGATGCCCCGGGCGCCTTCCGCATCCCGTTCCGCACCGATCGCGGCAGCGCCGATCTCCGCGTCTCGCGCGCTGTCGCGCAGGAAGGCGCGACCGACCTGTCCGCCAGCGACCGCGAGACGTTCGATCCGGTCCTCGAAGCCTCGCTCGAATCCTTCCCGGCTTCGGATCCCCCGGCCTGGACGGGTGTGACAGTCGCAGGGAAAAAACCGTGACGACGGGCGGGCGCAGGAGCGCGGAGGGCGTGGCATGTTCCCCTGGGCTGCCCCCGTCGCGCGCAGATACCCGCCGATCGTCGTCTGGACGGTCGTCGGGATCAGCGTCCTCGCGCTCCTCTATCAGGTAGGCCTGCCGCCGCGCGTGCTCGACCGGTTCCTGTTCGACTTCGCGCTGGTTCCGTCGCGCTTCTTCGGTCAGCTCCGCCTGATCGCGCCGTCCGACTGGGCGCCGTTTCTGACCAACATCTTCCTTCATGGGGGCTGGCTTTACGTCAACCTCAACATGTGGACGCTCTGGATCGTCGGCCCGGCCGTGGAGGACCGGCTCGGGCCGGCGCGGTTCGCGCTGTTCTATCTCTTCTGCGGCGTGGCCGCGGGGCTCGCCCATGCCCTGGCCAACCCCGACTCGGTCGTGCCCGCCCTCGGGGCTTCCGGCGCCATTGATCCCCCCCCCCGTTGAATTGGTCCACCCTGAAGTATGTCTTTTGGCAGACAGGAGGACCGCCATGCCGAAGAAGCGCCACAAGCCGGAAGAGATCGTCGCGAAGCTGCGCCAGGTCGATGTGCTGGTCTCGCAGGGCCAATCCGTTGCCGATGCGATCCGCTCGATCGGCGTGACGGAGGTCAGTTACTACCGCT
>NZ_JBHSLU010000107.1:0-6678 GCF_042655245.1 Allobosea massiliensis
CCCGAAAGGGGTCAGCCTATCCAATGGCCGACTTTTACGCCGCCCGCGCCGGCACAAACGCAGGCGCTCCACTGGATGGTTTTCTCACCGCCGTGCACAGATCATCATCACCACAGCCGCTACGCTGAACGCGAACGGCATCACCGGTATTGAATCGTCGAGCCAGGCGGCCGAGGCGCTCCGCCCTGTTGCAGGTCGCCTCGCCTTCGCGGTCTTCGCCCTCGGGGTGATCGGCACGGGGCTTCTCGCGGTCCCGGTACTCGCGGGATCCGCGGCCTATGCCCTTGGCGAAGCCAGAAAGTGGCCGGTGGGCCTCGGCCGTCGACCCGTGGAGGCCAAAGCCTTCTACGCCACGATCGCGCTCGCGATTATCCTCGGGGCGGGCCTCAACTTCTCTTCCATCAATCCCATCAAGGCTCTTTATTGGAGCGCTGTGATCAACGGGATCGTCGCGGTCCCCGTGATGGCCGTCATGATGCTGATGACGGCGAGAGCGAAGATCATGGGCGAGGTCGTCGTTTCAGGAGCCCTGCGCCTCATCGGCTGGGCCGCAACCCTCGCCATGGCAGCGGCGGCCGCCGCGATGCTCTTCACGGCCCTGCGATAGGAGGAGGCCGTCCGGGAGCTCGGTCCAGGCAAGCCGTGGGGTCAGGATACCGGCCGACCGCTGGATGGAAGCGCGAGCGAACCCCGAAAAGCCAACCGGACGGTGAGCTTGCGTCGGCTCAAGGGAGGTCGTTGATGTTAAATCCCGTGTCCCAAAGCCCGACTACATCTCTCATTGGCTTCGTCAGGTGGACGTGCCGATCCACCCGGGGCGACCCACTCGATCGGGATGTAGTGAGGATCGGGATCGTTGTCAAATCGCATTGAAGCGCAGCCCCCTTATCGCGTTGAAGGCTGGGTCTGACTCAAATCTGCTGCAGGTCGGGGCTGTTTTGATGCTGGTTTCCAGAAGGAATCAGCGCGATGAAGCAGCGATTTCGGCCAGCCAGCCTGGTTCCCGCAGGTTTGATGGTCGACGGGATCACGATCGAAGGCGATCGCGTTGTTGTCCGAACCCGGTCCGCCGTCAGCGCCTGTCCGTGTCCTGACTGCGGGGCGTTCTCGCAACGGATCCAAAGCCGGTATTTCCGGCGTGCAAAGGATCTGCCGCTCAGCGGCCGACGCGTCGAGCTCCAGGTCCTCGTTCGGCGATTTCGCTGCGATGCCGTCCTGTGCGGCCGCCAGATCTTCGCGGAGCGCTTTGGTGACCGCGTCCTCGCGCCGCGAGCGCGTCGGACCGATCGTCTCGATCATATCGTCCAGCATCTCGGCCTCGCCTTGGGTGGCAGGCCCGGAGCAAGTTTTGCCGCCAGGATGATGCTGCCGGTCAGCAACGACACGTTGCTGCGCGTGGTCCGGCAGCGTGCCAGGGTGCCGAGCGAGCCGCTGCGCGTGATCGGCATCGATGACTTCGCCTGGCGGCGCAATCACCGCTACGGCACGATCGTCTGCGACTTGGAAAGGCGTCGGCCGGTCGCGCTTCTTTGCGACCGGGAGCCAGCAACATCGGAAGCTTGGCTCCGCCATCAGCGGCTGTGGGCCAAGAGCAGCATCCAGGAGATCGACCGCTGCACTCCAGGCCGCCCCAGCTGCCTTTCGCCTCAGGCTGGTGCTGGCAAATTCTTGCCCTTCGTCCGTCTGTTGACGCGATCCGAAATGGAGAAAGAGGGTGTCAACATCCCAAACCTCGAAGGGGACCAGCAGGGGTACGATCGTTGTCACGCCGTCCCTGAAGGCCGGTCCAAGGAGCGCCGGAATCCTCGCCAAGTGCTGCGACAGTTCTGGACTGCGAAGGGCCACATCAAAAGCCCAGCACTGTGCGAAAAAGATTCTTCCAGTATTTACCCAAGCGTCCGCTCTTTCTTCGAGCGGCTTTCCCTTAAGCCAGTCACGCACCGTGTCGGCGGCTGCGCGCCGACCTTCGTCGCTTGTCCGCTGAAGGACCGACCTCAATTCAGGTGGCGACAATCCGGTTGCTTGGGTGCCGGACAGCCGGTCGAGAGCTCGCCAGGTGAGCCTCCCGACGAGGTGCGCGACCCCCTTATTCGACAGCCGATTGCGCTTCGATTCACGAACCATGATCGGCTCGAGGCGCCCATAGAGCTCAGACGTCAGTCCCCGGCCGTATTGCGCGTGCAGGTCGAGCAGGCACAGCGCCGCATCACTCTCGCTCTCGGTGATCGGACCCAGCACCAGGTGCTCGGTTGCCCGCGGCATCAGCACCGCCGCGATGTGAGCCCATTCCGCCAATCGTGCGGCAACATCTGGCCGCCCGCGGTCCGTGACCTCGCAGATCGCGGTCTCGATCCTCTCTGCCTGTTGCGCGCTAGCGTTGAGCTGCTCCGGGGCGCGTCGAGCCTTGTCCAGCAGCGCCAAGCCGACAAAGGTAAGCTCGCCCGCAGCGCTGTTGTAGGCTCGCTGCATGAGCCTTTCGCCCTGATTCGCGCCGAAGTGATTTTCGGGAGGCTGGGCGGTCGATAGGAACGCTCGCGAAGCCAGATGATGCCAGACCTCGATGATGGCGTCCTGCTGGGCCGAGAGGAAAGGCAGGACAGCCTCGTCTCGACCGACGACACATTTCTCCAGCCACCGCACCGCGGACGAGATCGTCGTCTCGAGCGCCTCACCGTCAAGTCTGCCGATCGCGTCCAAGACTCGCTGCTTCTGCTCGACCGGAGCCCTCTCAATCCAATCGGCCTCCGCCAAACGCCAAAGAAGCTGTCGCCAAAGGTCGCCATGCGCCGCGAACGCATCGGGCGCGGCGAGGAGAGCTTCCAGTGTGCGCTCGGGTTCCCTGCGCACGAATGCGGCAGCGTGGTCGCTCCCCCCAAAGTCGCGCTCGTCCCCCGCGGTCTCGAGCGCCACGACCAGATCGACACTCTCGCAGTTCGCGAACTTGGAGGCGTCACCCTCTGGCACGGACCTGACATGCACGCCACCTGCCAGCAGATCGTCGACCGTCAGCTCGGTCTTGTCGTGTCCCGCCCCCTTCGTCATCTCGCCGACAAACTCAGTCGATTCGGGTAAGAGCGGCCCGCCCTCTCGTGCGAGAACGGAGAGAAACCTTTGCGCACGGGCGCGCTGCCACTGGCGCCTCTGGTCTGCGGTGCCCTGTGTCCACGACTCGAGCGGAGGGCCGCGCCGCAGACGCGCTTCCAGCTGCGTTCGATCAGCCTCCCGCAGGCTCTGCCATCGCGCCACGATCACTAGGGTTGTCTCCGCGTGTCCACTCCAGAGCTCGTCATCCGACAGCAGCGTGAGCGTTCGGCCGACGTCTTCCGCCGCGAACACCTCGGCGCAACGCAGAGCATGGAGGAACAGGCGCTGGTAAAGCGCCTGTTCGCGTAGTCGCCACCCTTCGGCAAACTGCCGCGCCGAAGAGGGATCGACCCTGGCGAGCCTGTCCCAGGCGCCCGAGATCACGCGAATGAGCGCGCGGTGATCGGACTGGTATCGATCGGGGTCGGATGGCTGGTCCTCGGCGCCCGTCGCGTCATCCGTCCAGTGAGGCTCCATCGCGACCCGGTTGGTGAAGCGTTGCAGAAGATCGTGCCCCTCCTCCAGCCACCCCATCTGAGCCGCGAGGCGGTAAACCCTATCGAGCTCAGCTTCGAGAGCCCGCAGCAGGAGCGCGAGCCAACGCGCGTTGTTTGGGAGCGCGGCGCAGACCTCCCCAGGACCAGGATGTCCGCCCCAGTGCAATGATCTAAAGGTGAGCGCCGCAGGGTCGAAGGAGATGGAGGTGGTTTCCTCCGCTTCTTCCGGCGGCCATCGCCACGGGCGCTCGATCCTCAGAGCCCGTCCCGAAAGGGTTGAGCGACTGGGGCACTCGTGATTCCAAGGGGTTGTTCAGGCCATCTTGGAGCGAGCGATGTGGACCCCAGCCACTCGCCGGCAGCATAGTCGCGCGGGACTTCGATATGAAACGGATTTGACGGATGCGGAGTGGCGGCTGATTGCGCCGTTGCTACCGGCGCCGAAGCGGACGGGCCGGCCGCTCTCCTGGCCGCTGGCGCGATGATGGGGCGCGTGAAGGTCAGGCGGCCTTCTGATCTGCGGGCTTTTCGGCTGCGCGCAGGAGCCGCCACTGCCACGGCAGCAGCTCGTGGAGACGCGAGACGGGCAGATCGGCGATCCGGGCCAGGACGTCGGCGAGCCAGGCTTTTGGATCGACATCGTTGAGGCGAGCCGTGGCGATGAGGGTGAGGATGACGGCGGCGCGGTCGGCGCCGCGCTGGCTGCCGGCGAAGGTCCAGTTGCGCCGCCCCAGAGCGATGCCCCGTAGCGCTCTTTCGGCCGCGTTGTTGCTGAGGCAGATCCTGCCGTCGTCGAGGAAGCGGGCGAAGTCGGCCCAGCGCCTGAGCATGTAGTTGATCGGCTTCAGGACCTCGGCGGAGCGCGAGAGGGTTTCGCGCTCGCGCAGCAACCAGTCATGCATGTCCTCGAGAAGCGGCCTGCTCTTCTCCTGCCGCACTGCCCGCCGCTCCTCGGCACTGCGCCCGTTGATCGCGCGCTCGATCTCGAACAGCGCGTCGAGGCGTTTCACCGCCGCCAGGGCAACCGGGGAGACTGGCTTTCCCCTCACGCCGTCGCGGGCCTTCTTCGCGATGTCGGCCAGCTCGAAGAAGCCGCGCCGGGCATGGGCGAAGCAAAAGGCCGGCGTGATCGGCTGTTCCTTCCGCTGCGGGTCGAACAGCGGCTCGAAGCCATTGTAACAGTCGCACTGAAGGATGCCGGCGAACCCGGCCAGATGCTTTTGAGGGTGCTCGCCGCGTCGGTCGCCCGAGGCGTAATAGACCACCGCCGGCGGCGCAGGTCCGGCGAAGGGGCCATCATCGCGAACATACGTCCAGATCCGCCCGGTCGCGCATTTGCCCTTCGCCAGGATCGGGACCGTCGTGTCGTCGCCATGCAGGCGCTCGGCCGCCAGCACATGGGCCTCGATCAGATCGAAGACTGGCCTCAGGGCGAAGCTGCCGTGGCCGACCTGGTCGGCCAGCGTCGATAGCGGCAGATCGATCCCCTCGGCCTTGAAGCGCGCGCTCTGACGGTTGAGCGGAGCGTGCATGCCGAACTTGTCGAAGAGGATCGTCGCCAGCAATTGCGGGCCGATGAAGCCGCGCGGTGTCGCATGGAACGGCGCCGGTGGCTGGCTGACCTTCCCGCAATCCCGGCAGCTGAACTTCTCGCGCACCGTTTCGATCAGTTTGAAGCGGCGCGGGATTTCCTCCAGCGTCTGCGTCACGTCCTCGCCCAGCTTCGACAGCCGCGATCCCCCGCAGCACGCGCAGGCAGAGGGTGGATCGATGATGATCCGCTCGCGCTCGATGTCCTCCGGCCAGGGCTTGCGCACCGGCCGCTTGCGCGTGAAGGCGCGCACCGTCCCGCTCTTCGTCGCCGCGGCGGCGGCGGCAAGCTCGTCCTCGCTCGCCGCGGTCACGAGTTCGTCGAGCTGAAGTTCCATCTGCTCGATCAGCCGCGCCGTGCGTTCGGAACGCTGGCCGTATTTCTCGCGCTTCAGCTTCTCGATCATCAGCTGCAGATGCGCGATCAACGCCTCGGTGTCCGAGAGTTTTGCCTGCGCGCTGGCGGCCACGGCTTCGGCCTGCAACCGCGCCTCGCGTTCGGACCGTAGCGCCGCAAGGGCACTCGCGAGATCGCAAGGAAGATCGTCCGGCTTCATCATCACGAAGCCAGTGAATCAGATTTTTCCTGCGATTTCAAAAGCTAAATGCTAGCCGACCCGCATCGGACGCCAGGTTTCCCGGGGTGCGCGCCAGTCGATTCCCGACAAAAGATAGCCAAGCTGCGCCGTCGAGATCGTCACTGCCCCATCCGCCGGGCTCGGCCACAAAAACCGCCCCCGCTCCAGCCGTTTTGTGAACAGGCAGGCCCCTTGGCCGTCATGCCAGATCACCTTCAAAAGATCGCCGCGGCGCCCTCGGAAACAGAACAGATGCCCGCTCAGCGGATCACGGCGAAGCACTTCCTGAACCTGCAGCGACAGGCCCGGAAAGCCCCGGCGCATGTCGGTGTAGCCCGTCGCCAGCCAGACCCGCACCCCAGGCGGAACCGGGATCATCGTAGCGTCTCCAGGCCGCGGACAATCCGAAGCAGCGCATCGACATCAACGCGTCCGTCGACGACGATACGCCGCCCGTTCGACGTCACGATCTCGATCCGGCTGCCATCCACCGGCGGCGGGCTCGTCGTCGCCGTCACCTCCGGCACGATCACAGCCGGAATGAAGCCAGCGCTCGAAGCGGGACCAAGCCGCCCGGCACGTGCGGCATCGCGCCAATCGTTCAACTGAGAGCGCGTGATCGCGTACTTGCGCGCCGTTGCCGAGCCCAGTCGCCGACCCGAATAGCTCTCCTCAACGATCCGCAGCTTCGCTTCATCGCTAAAGCGCCGCCGACCGCCCCGTTCAACGATCTCAAGCCGACTGATCGGCGTGCCTGTATAGACGTCCATACAGACACATTCTCACCCCCAAGCATCAATCCTCAAGACGGCCGCCCTCGTAGGGGTACGCCGGAGAAGCTCGACGACGCACAGCGACGCGACCTCCTCGAACTCACCGAGGATCGCTACGAGCGTCGTGCCACCATCATCACCAGCCAAATCCCCGTG
>NZ_JBHSLU010000108.1:0-6415 GCF_042655245.1 Allobosea massiliensis
ATCCCATCGTCAGCCTGCCAGCCGTGGCCGCCTGACCAGCCCGACCAAAGCCGGCACGCGGTGGCTCTGCGAAGCTACACCACCAGCAGGGACACGACCTTGTCGCCCTCGCGGACAAAACGACTACCTTGCGTAGCGCGGTAGATCGCGCTGCGCTTACCGGCAATCCGATGCGGGAAAATTTTCGGGCCGTGCTCCCGATAAAGCCCGACGATCTCGGTCATTGGCCGCCCGACGGCAAGCGCGCAGCCCACGATCGCGCCGGTGCTGGTTCCGGTGATGAGATCAAATCCTCGACCAAGATCGAGCGCCGATTCGCCTCTGATCCGGGCGAACTGATCGGTCAGGCGGCCGAGGAAGGCCGCCGTATAGATGCCGCGCATACCGCCGCCATCGAGGCTGAGCACACGGAACGGCCTCCTAAGCTGTTGATCTTCTTCGGACGCTTCCATGCAGACCATCTCGCTCCTTGACGCCGCGGTTGCCTTGCTCCCTACGTCCGTCCATATGATTTGGGGACGGCGTGCCATCACGTCAAGTAACTAGACGCGATGTTCTGATGAGAATCGCGTTTCTTGGAGGACAACATATGGAGGAGGGAAGCGAGCGGCTGCGCTGGGGGGTCCGCCGACGGCTCGAATTTATCGACTTCAGACTTTTCTGGGACGGCCGATTCAATCGCAGCGACCTGTCGGTCACGTTCGGCATCTCGGCACAACAGGCGTCGGCGGATATCGGGCAGTATGAGAAGATCGCCCCCAAAAATCTCCATTACGACCGCGCCGAGAAGGCTTATATCCGTGCCGAAGGTTTCGCGCCGGCATTCATAGGCGAGACGATTGAGCGCTACCTTCTCCAGCTAGTCGCTATCGAAAATCACTGGATGCGGCCCGGCGACACCTGGTTCGACGCCATTCCGCCGATCGAAGTCATCACCCTAGGCCGCAGAGCGACCGATCCGACGGTCTTGCTGCGCGTGCTGGACGCAATCCGCAAACGGCAAGAAATCGACATTGAGTACGCGTCGCTGACCGGCTCGGTTCAGCCGTCCCGGACGATCGCACCCCATGCCCTCGCCCACAGTGCCGGCCGCTGGTACGTGCGGTCATGGTCACGCGACCACAATGATTTTCGAGACTACAATCTCAACAGGGTAATTGCGGTCCTCGCCCACCGGCCTGCTACGGTTGACGTCGCACTCGATTTCGAATGGGTCCATAAAATCAATCTTGTCATTCGGCCGAATCCGGGCTTGCCGCCTGAGCGGCAGGCAGCCGTCGCCGCCGAGCACGCCATGACGGATGGCCGGCTCATACGGCCGTGCCGCTTGAGCCTCAGCTTCTACCTGATGAGCGAATACAATCTCGACGTCGAGCCGGGCGTGCTCAAGCCCGAGAAGCAGCAGATTGTTCTTCACAATCGCGACGAGGTCACCCAGGCGCGTGCCTCCTCGCGCCAGATGTCGATCGAGGGGCTCGCGCGCGCTTCACAATCGGTCCGATGATAGTGACGCTCCCGACAACTCGCACCTGCTGTCCCCGACTCTGGCGCGTGCATCGACCATGGCAATAGCGGCCACCATTCTGTTTGGAAGTCTTGCCCGCGGCGATCAGTCGGAAGGCTCCGACACCGATCTGCTGATAATCGATCTCGACGACGACACCCGTCACGTCTCGGTCGGTCACCTGTCGCTATTCGTCTATCCTTGGCGCCAACTGGCGCAGGACGCGCATAGCGGCGATCTCTTTGTTTGCCATCTTGTCCGCGAAGCGAGGGCGCTGATCGATCCTGACGGCTATCTCGAGAAGCTCCGAGATGCATTTCAGCTCAGGGCGAGCTATGCCGACGAGATCGGCCGGGCGGCAGACTTCGGTTGGTATCTCGTCCTCTATGGGGACGAACTTAACGCTTTGCTCCTGACGAAACGGGCTCTTTGGTGCATTCGAACGATCCTGATCGCCCGGAGCGCCGAGCGGCGCGATCCCGTTTTTGCCCCGCACCAGCTCGCGGAGGAAACCCAATCGGTTGCAGCGCGCGAGTTCCTGAGCCACCGGCACCATCCACGCGACGACGCCACGGTTCGTCAGGTGCTTCGCTTGTTCCTTGAAGCAGAAGGACTATCGGACGCCGCTCTCCTAAATGCCAGTCGCGAGACTTTTCTCCAACGGTTTTCCGCCACCGCCAACAAGGTAGCGTTGCAGACGCTCCATCAGGAAGACGACAGTCGAGCAGGTTATGTTGGCTAGCATGACCGACCAACTCGCATGGCTGCGGTTCGTGGCGATCTACCCCGCGATCCGATCCAGCGCTTCAACGACATCGGCGAGCGAGGCGCGTCCAACTTTTGAAAATAGCGTCCGCGTTGATTTCCAAGCGCGAATCCGTTGCCAATTGCCAATAAAGATCACTGTGACTGGAACTCCAGCCGCGTTCATTGATTTATATCACAGGTCGATATATGTTTAATGAGAGAGAGCTAGAGGGCCTGATCGACCAGGCGGGCGTGTTTGCCCTGACAAACGGATGGCAGCTCGTGATACGCGCAGAATGGACAATCGTCACGCCGCAGCGTCCTCATGGCCTTTCGTATGCGCTTATTTTGCAAGATCAGAAAGGGAATCGGCTACTCGGTTTCGACAACTCGCATGCTTATGACGACGCGCCACCGGACGCCCCATTCGACCATGAGCACCCTCCTGGCATGGTCAATCGTCGGATTAGATATGACTTCATCAGCGCCTCAACCCTGATTCAAGACGGCTTCGAGCGAGCTGCTACTTATTGTGAGTCAAAGGGTGAAGCGTTTGATTTTGTAGAGGAAAACCCATGAGTAACGTCATTTCCGGAAATGCACTGCGGGATCGCATCCTCGCAAAGCTCTCCGCGAAGGCGGAGCGGACCGAAGACAATCTGGATTGGCTAAAAGCCATATCTGTGCCTTCGCACCGCGAACTCTTGACCCTAATTGCCCAAGAGGAGCCGGGCTCGATCGGGCAGCTCGCAGAGCTTGCGGGCAAAGCACAGCCCAACGTGAGCCGTTCCCTAAGTGCGCTCGCTTCTGCGGGACTTGTGGAGATCGAAACGTCAGGGCGGGTTGCCATCCCGCGCCTCACGACGCTTGGGCTGGAAAAGCTCCAGCAATTCCGGCTGGTGCCTCAACCTGTGCCTTCTCCAAGAGTGGATGGCGAAGGAACGGACGGCCGCGCTTTTGAACTCGGGGTGTCTGCGTCCCCTGACACACCTGCTGTCCTGGACCGAGATTTTATCCAAGGTTCATTCACCTTGAATGCCCGAATTCGAGACGGAAGTTCATTTGAGGGGACGTACGATGTCGACATTGTCAAAGAGGTCGGACACCTCACTCATAATTGGTGGCGCGTCATCTATCGCGCCGATGCCCCATATCACGTCGGGGTGTTCAGAAGCACGCGAGGAAAGCTGGCTGCCTGCTCATTTAAGTCGACTGGTCGTAATGTCGAGGTGCTGCTGAGCCGCTCTGAACCCGATATGGCGCCAGCGGTCGCAGCCATTTTCTCGACCACCGATTTTGAGAATCTCCTGCTAGACTCGCTGGCGAAGCCAGTGGTCTTAATGCTGCGTTCACGGGGGCGCTACGATCGCCCACTTGAGTCCAATGTGAGCCAAATCGAAGAGACGCGATCTTACCCGAACGAGTATCAGTTCGCTCGGACCGCTGGAGCTCTTGGGTTGATCCCCACTGCCTTGTCGGAACAAGCCGCTGTCTCTGTGCGCGAGCTCGTCGAGTACATCGATGACGAGGATGTTCGGCTCGATTTCGCCTCTGCCGTGTTGGGGGAGGATTTGAATGCTGGTCGGGAATGGGTTGCGCGCGAGATGGAAGCCGCGGGGCAGGGAAACCGACTTCCGCGGCTTCCCGAATTGCGCAAGGAATGCCTGTTGTTAGCCAACATGGAGGCAAACCGCCCGTACAAGATTGGGATTTCGCTTGCGAAAGCCGTTCGGAAGAAGATTGGGTTGGCTTGCGATACAGCGTTTGGCGGCCTGAATGGATTGGCCAAGCAGATGGGCGCGGATGAGGGAATATCGCTTAGTTCGGATCCGCCTGGATCACTTCTCGCTTTTCAGGGCCTTAATAATGGCGAGCCGATACTACTGACTTCGGACAGAGGCCCTGTGGGATCGACATTCGTGATGGCCCGGGCAATTGGGGATTACATCGCGTATGGAAGCCGCAAATCGTGCGTCACGGAGCTTTACACGGAGCGCCAAGCCCTGGGTCGCGCCTTCGCCGCGGAGCTCCTCGCTCCTTCCGAAGCTATAATTTCGATGGTGCACAAGGAAGACAAGCCGATGAACGCGATCGCCCGCCATTTCGGCGTGGGGACCGAGGTCGTGCGTCGCCAGTACGACAACAACTCGCAGTTTGTGCGCGCGCCGTTCAACAATGGAATGTCAGCAAGCGCTTGATCTCCGAAATCGCGATTGCTCATCCTGCCGTGCAGTCGCGGCTTGTTGGGACGTTAGGTACCCGACCGAATGGCGCTCTACACTTGGCATCAGCGCCTGTGCTTCTCTGCTGGGAACGGCTACTCCGCCGTTCGATTGAGCGAGAGAATTTAGCGCGACGGATCACATGATCCCCCAGGCCCGGTAGCGCTTCCGGCCGGTGAGTTCGCGCGGCAGGCTGCCGCCGAGCTCCTTCAGCATCGCCTCGACCGCCTGCGGCGTCACTTTTAGCCGGGCCGCCGCGAGTTGCACGGTAACCAGCGGAGACGCGACGAACACGTCAACCAACTCCGCCAATTTCGAATTCCCCCGCCGGCCCTCACACCTCCGCAGCATCACGCTCCGCGCCAGCGAGAGCCGATCGAGATCGCCCTGCCCGAACGCCGCCGCCTCACCAAACGCGCCGAGCAGCCCCGCGATCCGGGAGTTGAGCGCCAAATGCGGGCTCCACCGAAACCGTCCCCGCCTGAGCCCCAGCCCAAGCGCCGGCAAATGCGCCGAACATAAACCCCGCTGGCGCAACACGGTCGCCGCGAACGCGAAGCCGAGTTCGCCCGCGCGGTCCGACGGCTCGAGCCAGAGCCAGGCATCGAGCGCGAGCGCGGCGGCAAGCGCGGCCGGCAGCCCCCTCCCCTCCTCCAGAATGGCGAGCCAGCGCGCGAACCGCCCGGCGGCGTCATAGCCGGGATCGCGCAAGGTCAGGTTTTTGCGACCCTCCTCGGAGGACAGATCGTTCCAGGCATCGAGCTTTTTTCGCGTCCGGACCAACAATGCGTCGATTTCGGCGAAGGCCGGATCGGCGTGATCGTCCTCCTCCTCTTCCTCAAGGTCGAGGGTATCCTCGTCGGCCTGGTCCTCCTCGTCGTCTTCACGATCGGTCCGGTCCCAGGGCGCTGCGAGCTGTTTCACGGTCCCCGACGGGGTCGTCGCCCTGCCAGGCCGACCTGGTTCCGGTGGCCCCTCGATCCCGAGCCGCAGTCGCAGGGCGCTCTCGCTCAAAATCTCGGCCGGCTCGCGCCGCGCCAGGCGCCGTCGTTCGTCGAGCATGGCGGCGGCCCGCGCGAGCTCGCGCGTCGGGCTGCGCACATCCATGCCGGCGTCGTGCAGGACGAGATCTTCGAGCGGGCACAGCCCGCCGGTGAGCCCAATCAGGGCCTGGGCTTCGAAGGCGTGGCCGCGCTGGCGTGCTCCTTCCCCCAGGACGGCCTCGGCGCGGAGCAAGCGCTCGTCGAAGCGAGCGAGCGCGACCGCCGCGGCCTCCGCGGCTGCGGCGCAGTCGCAAACCAGGGCTTGGCGCTGGGTGTGCGGGAGTCCGTACCTAATTGATTTCACATCCAGAGAACTATCACAGCCAATTTAAATAGCCATAAACTTGTTTCACATCGACATCATTTAGTACGTATCCATCACTATCGATAATTACCTCTTATCGATAGTGATGGACATAGCCTTGCAAATCGACGATTCTGGCGGTCCAAAAGCCCGCCGGCGACGTCAGCCGGGCCTCCGGTCGACGAGATCGGCCCTCGCAAGCCGCAGCAGGAGCGCCCGTGACCTCGACCTCCCTGCTCTCGGCCGAGACAGAAACGCGGCGCGCGCTGCAGCTCGACGCGCTTTCCGGCATCTTGCCGCTGGAGCGCCGCGATCAGCTGGCGCAAATCCTGACCGACGACGATGTCGCGACGCTGCGGCACCTGGCCCGCGAGGGCATGGGCGAAAACTCGCTGCGCGCGCTGGCCTCGGATCTGGCCTATCTCGAAGCCTGGTCGCTTGCTGCGACAGGGTTTGCCCTGCCCTGGCCGGCGCCGGAGGCGTTGGTGTTGAAATTTGGGTCTGACTCAGTTTCGCTGCACGTTGGGGCTGTTCTGACGCTGGTTTCCAGAAGGAATCAGCATGATGAAGCAGCGATTTCGGCCAGCCAGCCTGG
>NZ_JBHSLU010000109.1:0-703 GCF_042655245.1 Allobosea massiliensis
AAGAAGACGGCGAGCGAGGCGGCCCAGGCGACCGGCATGGCCGAGGGCGCCGAGAGCCAGGCGCAGCAGGGCGAGAAGGTCGTGGCGTCGGCGCTCGAAGCGATGCAGCGTATCCGCACCTCGTCCGACAAGATCTCCGAGGTCATCGCGATGATCGACGAGATCGCCTTCCAGACCAATCTGCTGGCGCTGAACGCGGCGGTCGAGGCGGCGCGCGCCGGCGACAGCGGGCGCGGCTTCGCGGTGGTCGCGACCGAGGTGCGCAGCCTGGCCAAGCGCTCGGCCGATGCCTCCAACGACGTCAAGAAGCTGGTCGAGGCGGCGCATGGCGACGTCAAGGTCGGCGTCGGGCTGGTCGAGGAGACGGCGCAGATGTTCGAGGCGATCGTCGCCTCGGTGAACGACCTGACGGGGCTGATGAACGGCATCTCGCAGACGGCGATGAGCCAGGCGAGCGACGTCTCGGCGATCAACACCGAGATCGACGGCATCGGCTCGATGGCGCATCAGAACGCCGCCCTGGTCGAGGAGACCAATGCGGCGCTGGCGCTGACCGACGAGCAAACCCGCGCGCTGAGCGAGCACATCGCCCGCTTCCGCTTCCGCGAAGGCCATGGCGGCAGCAAGGCCCACGCCATCGCCGAAGCGGCCTGAACCGAAACGCCGCGGCAACCGAAACCCGAAGGCCCCGCCATCCACCCAT
>NZ_JBHSLU010000110.1:0-1002 GCF_042655245.1 Allobosea massiliensis
GCGAGCTTGGGGACGGTCGGCCTGAGTTGGTCGGCGACCCTGCGCCATTGCTGGCTTGCGGCCGCCGCATTGTCCTGGGCGAACGCCGTGGCGATGAAGGCGCAGACGACGCGGCGTCCCGAGCGGCCGGCATGGGCGAGCGCGTTCCTCATGAAGTGAACCCGGCAGCGTTGCCAGGTCGCGGTGAGAACCTTCGAGACGGCCGCCTTGATGCCCTCATGGCTGTCGGAGACGACGAGCTTGACGCCGCGCAGGCCGCGCCGCGCCAGCTTGCGCAGGAATGCGGTCCAGAAGACTTCGGCCTCGGAGGGGCCGATGTCCATGCCCAGCACCTCGCGCCTTCCGTCACCGTTGACGCCGACCGCGACGATCACAGCGACCGAGACGATCCGCCCGGCCTGGCGCACCTTCACATAGGTCGCGTCGATCCAGAGATAGGGCCAGTCGCCCTCGATCGGCCGGTCGAGGAAGGCCTGCACCCGCTCGTCGATCTCCTCGCAGAGCCGCGACACTTGGCTCTTGGAGATGCCGCTCATCCCCATCGCCTTGACCAGATCGTCGACCGAGCGGGTCGAGATGCCCTGGATGTAGGCCTCCTGGATTACCGCCGTCAGCGCCTTCTCGGCCATCCGGCGCGGCTCGAGGAAGCCGGGGAAGTAGCTGCCCTTCCTCAGCTTGGGGATGCGCAGTTCGACCGTGCCGGCGCGCGTCTCCCAATCCCTATCGCGATAGCCGTTGCGCTGCGCCAGGCGCTCCGGGCTCTTCTCGCCGAAGCCGGCGCCGGTCAGGCTACCGACCTCCAGCTCCATCAGGCGTTGCGCGGCAAAGCCGATCATCTCGCGCAAAAGATCGGCGTCGGGGCTCTTCTCCAGCAGCCCGCGCAGGTTCATCATCTCGTCGGTCATCGGGGATCTCTCGGTTCAGGGTTGGCGTTCGCAACCCAAACCTAACCGGCAATCGCCGATGACCACCCTCAGCTACACCACGCTATGGGACACGACC
>NZ_JBHSLU010000111.1:0-2806 GCF_042655245.1 Allobosea massiliensis
TCGTCGATCAGCAAGCCGCCTGAACTTCAACTAACCTCATCATAGAGCCCGCTACGCTCGCGCGAAGGCTTCGATCACGCGGCCTTCCTCGTATGCGTACTGCTCCACGACAGCCGCGGCCCATGGCGCAAACTCGTCATCGCGGACGATGCCATGCTCGAGCGCCTGAAAGCGCTCGACGTCATCTGCCCGCAGTTCGCTGCAGTCACGGCCTGGGTGGTCAGGGCCGGCATGCTCAGCCATGGGACGAACACGCCCCTGCGGCTTGATCCCGCCGTTGTGGTCGGGACGCCGGGCGTCGGCAAAACCTTCTACGCCCGCAAGCTCGCCGAAGCGCTCGCCGTTCCGAGCGAGGTCATCGCGATGAACCTGATGACCGATCGCGGATCGACCTTCAGCGGGCTGTCGCCCGTCTGGAAAGCATCAGCTCCCGGCAAGGTGGCGAAGATGCTCATTGAGGGCAGCCATGCCTGTCCGCTCATCGTCATCGATGAGATCGAGAAGGCCTCGCCGATCAACCCGAATGAAACCCCGATACAGGTCCTGCACTCGCTCCTCGAGAGCGAGAACGCCGCCTGCTTCCTCGACGAGTTCGTCGATCTGCCGATCCGGGCCGACCACATCTTCTGGTTCGCCACCGCCAACAGCCTCGATCCCCTGCCGCCGAGCATCGTCGACCGGCTGATCGTCTTCCAGGTCGAGACGAAGGAGGCCGAGATGGTCGCCATCCAGCAAAGCATTTTCCATCAGGCAAACCTCCGGGCTGGCGGTGCCTTCGCAGAGCCGCCGCCCGCACTGTTCGAGGCGACTGAAGGACATAACCTTCGGACCCTGTCGCGGCTCTGGACCATCGCCATGGGCTTCGCCTGCGAAGCCGGTCGGCGCAACCTCATCGATGCGGACATCCGGGGAGCCGAGCAGATCCTGCAGGGAGGAAAAGAGGGGGTGAAACGGCCGATCGGGTTCATCCGATCGGTGTCGAGGAGCGAAAGGGCGGCGGAGTGAGGGAGAAGGTCGGACCCCTCAGGAACCTCCAGCCGACGAAAACATCGAAAGACGAATGAAGACCATGACCACGACCGTTTCGGGCGCGCCCGTCCCCCAGCTGCGCAGGATCCAGCCCGTTGGCAGCGCTGCCTCCGTCTCCTGCTATCTCAAGACGCAGTGGCCTAGGGTCGGCGGCCCAGGCATCCGGCCCCTCCCCGATTCGGCCTTCACCGATACTGCCTTCATCGGCCGCTACCAGCCGGGCGTCTGGACCTATCCCTACGTTGCCTGCTGCGGCGTCGACTTCGATACGCCTGAGCGAGCGAGCGGTCTCAAGAGCGTCGCCGACCGTCTCCACATGCCGCTGTACAAGCTTTCCGCGACCGAACTCGCTGATCCGCGCGGCCGGCTCGAAGCCCTGAACCGGATGCGGTACGCCTCGCATGTGCGGATGCGTGATGGGCATAAGCAGGAAATCGGCTTCCAGGACTGGGAGTTCCAGCAGTTTGCTCCACGAAGACAGCCCCTGCCCGGCTCGCCCGTCAGCCTGGACGGTCATCTCTTCGCACTGCGTCGCCCCCACGACATGAGCAAGCGCGTCTTCGAAAAGCTGCTCCATCAGCGGATCAGGAATGCCAGCTTCAATGCCTTCCTGCAGACACCCGCCGGACGCGAGCATTGCGCCATGTTGGGGCTTGCCCCCGAGGAGCAGATCCGGTGGACCCGCTACAAATTCGGCAAAGCCCTTCGGATCGACAAGGCGGAGGAGATCTACATCTTCCGCCCAACCGGTGAAGATTCCGACCGCCTCCTCATCATCCTCGAACGCATCGTTCACGATTGGGTCATGGGCAGGATCGCACGCCGGCCCCGTCACTGGTGCACCGGAAGTCAGCGTTCACGCTCGGCGTGAACAAGTACGCGAGCGGAGCCCCGAGTAAGCTCGGCAAGCCAATCGTGTGACGCCTTCAAGGTATCCTCTGATGCCCTCGCGCCTTCAGCTCCGTCAGCATTGGCGGCAGCGTCCTCATCTGACCGTCGCAAGCTGAGTTCTGCCTCCATAGCCAAGCGTTCGCGGTCCTCTTCCCGGGCAAGTTTGTGATCAATGTGATCTTTGTGATCGATATGATGGCCGCTGGCCACCAGCGGAGAAACCATATCGCGGGCGCCGTATCGCCCTCGAGATACCCAGGCGATCTCCCCATCACCGACCATGGACCGGAGCAGTTGTCGCACCGCATCGTCCGTCTGCCCAGTTGCCCGCGCGATTTCGCCCGCCGACAGTGGCGTCGAATGCTGCGCAAGCAGTGCTTTGATCCGGTCGCGCTCGGGGTAATGACGGGCAGCGGCTTTTGAATGAGACAACCGCCAGCGCATCGCAGCTTTATCGAAAGAAAGTTCCTGTTCGGTTTCCTCGATGTCCCGCCCTCGGGCAAGGAGGCGCGTCGTGCCCCGGCCCTTGTCGAGAACGATCAGGGTGTCGGCGGCGCCTTGAAGGCCCGTTGAGCCCGTCATTCTCTCGAACGGATCTCCGCCGGACTTCCGCAGATGATGGATCAGAAGGATGCCGATCTGCCTGTCGCGGGCGAGCTTTTGGAGCGAAGTCAGGTCGGCATAATCCCGCTCATAACTTGCCTGCGCCCCGGTCGCTGCGCGAACCTTGTGAAAGACGTCAATGATGATCAACCGAGCGGCATCGGTCGTGGTCGCCCACCCATCGAGGCGGTCGTGTCCCATAGCGTGGTGTAGCTGACGGTGGTCACCGGCGATTGCCGGTTAGGTTTGGGTTGTGAACGCCAACCCTGAACCGAGAGATCCC
>NZ_JBHSLU010000112.1:0-1545 GCF_042655245.1 Allobosea massiliensis
CGGGGATCTCTCGGTTCAGGGTTGGCGTTCACAACCCAAACCTAACCGGCAATCGCCGGTGACCACCGTCAGCTACACCACGCTATGGGACACGACCCTCATTTCACGTTGCCCGCAATGCTCTGAGCCGTTCGATCCGGGTCGTGGCACGATTGATCGTTGCCCCAACAACCACGAGATTAGCCGCTTTGAGTGCGTTCCCGCTGATGCCCAAGAGGTGCGGTCCTCCGCGTACATCGTAGGGCGCCTGGGAGGCCGGCCGCGCATCAGCGTCCCCGCTCTCGATGACATGCCTTTGCATTGGGCGATCGAGACCATGGAAGTGCTGGGATACGCCGAGACCGAACGGAGCTTCGTCAAGCAGCATGGCGATAGCCGAGGCGCGTCCAGCCAGGCGTGCGGCATCGGATTATCTGTAGTCGAAGATATCGCGACCGCCGCCCCTGGCTTGGTTGCTGGTCTGCGGGATGGCGCCCATTCGGTTCGAGGAACGGGGAAGGAAAAGGCCTATGGAGGCTTCGACAAGTGGGCTTTCGGGCTTCCTGAGGGAATTCTCAAGGGCCACCTAACGAAGGCAATCGAGCGGGATATGGCGTCCGCCGGTATCGGCAGAGCGATCCGCATCGCGCCGGTCAAGGGCTCAGGGATCAGTCTGTCAAAAGCTGCGCAGATGATCGGCACCAACGTCGAGTGGGTCCGACGGGTGGCGATCGAGAAGGGCTTCATAGAGCCGCGGAAGCGGTGGAAGGGAGCTCCGATAACGCTTTCCGAGCAAGCCGTCGAAATTATCCGCGAGCAGAAGGACAAATGGCTCAACCTCGAGGAGACCGCGTCTCGTCTCGGCGTTGAGGTAACCAGCATGAAGCGATTGCTGGATGCGGGGCACTTGGACGGCATCACGTCGGACAACCCGAGGGTCGAGGGTAGCGCCGGGTCCGCGCTGTGGCGAATTTCGCCAGAGACGGTCGATGCCTTCATCGAGAAGCTGACACAGACATTGGTCCCGAGTCAGAGTCCATCTTTGTCGTTAATCGAGGCCAGCTTTGCCGCGTCGAAGAGTCTAACTCGTGTGGTGGGTTTGATTCTGCGGGGCCATCTCTCGGTGTGCGCTGTCGACGAAGACGCCGACGGGCTCGCACAACTGAAAGTCCGCGTCGTCGACATCAGGACCGCGCTTCAGAAGGACCGTGGCGACATGCTCACGTTCCTTGAGGCGAGCGCTGAGATAGGTCTGTCGCCCGCTGTAGCGAAGGAGGTACGCGACGCTGGATACCTGCCGGCAGTAAAAACTGGCAATCGCTACGACGTATCGAGGCAGGACGTTGACCGTTTCAACGAGCTCTACACGACGTCAGCCAAACTGGCAGAGTCCTTCGGTTTGCTGGGCTGGCAATCAGCCGATCAGCTGCTGAAAATGATCGGGATCAAGCCGCTAGGCGGCCGAGATTTCGGTCGTGTCCCTGCTGGTGGTGTAGCTTCGCAGAGCCACCGCGTGCCGGCTTTGGTCGGGCTGGTCAGGCGGCCACGGCTGGCAGGCTGACGATG
>NZ_JBHSLU010000113.1:0-7466 GCF_042655245.1 Allobosea massiliensis
TGCCGGACATCGTCCTAGCGCAGCTGGGCAACCGCGTGCAGCACGCGCTCCGGGCCTATTCCCCGCGCGACCAAAAGTTGGTGCGAGCGAGCGCGAAGGCGTTCCGGCCGAAGTCCGGGCTCGACGTCGAGAGCGCTATCACGAGCCTGGCCGTCGGCGAGGCACTGGTTTCCTTCCTCGATTCGGCTGGCGTGCCGCAGCCCGTCGAGCGGGTGCGCGTGAACCGGCCGCAGACGAGCATGGCGCCGATCTCGGATATCGAGCGGGAAGCGATCATGCTGGCCGATCCCTGGCGCCACCGCTACACCGCCGACGAGGCCACCAGCCGCCAGGCCTTCGCTCAGCGCTGGCGAGCCGAGCGGGGCTTGCCAGCCCTGCCGGAGGCCTCTGAGCCGTACCAGCCCGGCGACTATGTGAAGTTTCTTCCGGACCTCTCCGGCGAGCCGGCGCGCGCGGGGCGCTCATGGCTCGGCATTCTGGGCAATACCATCCTGGCGGTGGGCTGTTTTTGGGTCGCGGCGAAGCTTCTCATCTAACGCCGCGACCTCGTTCAACCGCGACGATCAGTCGGTGCGGATGCCTTCATTGAGCATGTAGAGGTTCTTGAGCTTGCAGAAATCGGCCCGATGCTCGGTCGGATCGTACCCGGCCCACTGGACCCGGAAGCGGACCGTGCAGGAGCCGGCATTGCTCTTCCAGTCCATGTCGACCGCTTGGCCTGCGGGAACCGGCGCGCTCAGCCAGTTGGTGCTCCAATTGCCGTTCATGAACGTCTGGAAACCAGTGATGGTCCAGCCCTGCGACCTGTTATGAAGCTTGAAGGGGTAGTCACTTTGCGCGTGGGCACTTGTAACCGCCTGCGCTGCAAAGACCGCTGCGGCGACAACGATAGCTCGAAACATCAGGTTCTCCATGCTCGCCGACAGTGGCGGCCGGCGCGTGACCTAGCGGCATGCAGCTGCCCTGTCGAGCTTGAATGAAACTCCGAAATGCCTCCATCTCTCATACGTTGGTCGAGGGGGATACGACGCCTTCAGCCCTCGTCGAGAATCGCGTCGTAAAGCTTGCCGCGCGCGGCAGCCCCGGCCACCTTCCCGATCCATTCGCTGGTGTCCATTTTCCGCTTGCGAGCCTCCTTCGCCACCTGGCCAGCTTCGCGGTGTGTCATGGTGCACAGAAGCATCCGCTGGCCGCGCCGCGTGACCGGCAGCTTCCACCGGCGGCACACTGCTCCGATCGTTTCGAATCGCGTGCCGTCGCCGAGCTCGGCGGCGATCTGCCGGTATGACCAGCCCTTCGCTCGCATGAATGCGATCCTGGCAATCTTCCTGCCGGTCCAACGCCGCTCGAAATTGCCGTCTGCCTTCGTCATGGCGTCCTCATGAAGCGGGCCGGGCAGTTTCCCACCCGGCCCTTCCACAACCCGAGCGGCACCGGAGCCGGCCGCTCTGCATTCGGCGCGGGCTTTCGGGCTTCAATGACCCTATGCCCGCGCTCCCTGGCGCCGCCCCAACGGAGAAGCCCGCGCCAGGATCTCGTCAGTATGCTCGCGAGCGCTGCCCGTTCGGGTATGCCGGGAACTCGGCCGGGCGCAGCATCGTGAACTTCTCAGGCGCCATCAGAGCGATCGCGTGCTCCAGTGCCCACACGGCCTCTTCAGGCTCCAGCCCTGGCGTGAATGCGATCTGCTCCGCGATGCCGCGATGCACCGTCGCCAGCGGATGCCGGCTGATGGCGGCCATGCGCGCCAACTCGCGGTTGGCGTTGTAGGGGCGCTCAATCGTCAACATGCGACGTCCCCCCTTCGCCAATCGGGCCGAAACCGTGTTTCGCTCGCGCGGCATTCCAACCCGCCGCCGCGACCGCATCAGGCGTTCCCGGCTCTGCCGTGGCCGGCGCGGCCGTCTCGTGCTTCGCCCGGGCCTTGGCCCAGCCGGCGGCGATCTCGTCTGCCGAGGCCTCGCTGACCGGAGCCGGCGCCGGAGCGGACGGGATGAACGCCACGCCCCTGTGCTGGCCGGCCGCGGTGCTGGTGCGCTGTTCGGCGATCGTCTTCCAACTCGCGCGGATCGCGTCCTGGTCGACGACTGGCGCCGTCGGCTGCGCGGTGGCCACGGGCGCGGATCGGGCTGCAGAGAGCGCGCGATCGACGGCGGCCGAGATCCGCTGCTGGCGCGGCGCATCGCGCAGGGCTGACAGCGCGCCCTCGAATGATCCGATGGCGTCAACCAGCCCGACCTTGACCGCCTGCGCTCCGACCAGCACGCCGCCACCACCGAATTTGCTGATCACGGTGGCATCGGACACGCCCCGGAAGCCGGCGACCGCCTTGACGAAGACGGCGGCCAGGCTGTCGACGGTCGCCTGCAGCCGAGCGCGGCCTTCGTCGGACGCAGGATCGGGCCGCTTGCCGGGCGATTGGCTGGAAACGATCTCGACCCGCTTGATGCCGCGCCGCTCGTCTGCGGCGCTCTCATCGATCATGCTCATCACGACGCCGACCGAACCGACCATAGCCGCAGCATCGACGGTGACCCGCGAGGCGGCGCAGGCAACCCAGAGCGCCCCGGATGCGCAGAGCCCGCCCGCATAGGCATGCACGGGCTTTGTCGCCGTTGCCGCACGGATGGCGTTGGCCAACTCGCCGACGCCAGAAACTTCGCCCCCGGGCGAGTCGATGTCGAGCAGGATCGCGGTCACGCTGGGATCGTCGAGCGCGACCTGCAGATCGCGGCGCACTTGCTCATAGGACGTCGCGCCGCTCATCGACGTGAAGAGATTCGCCTTCCGGAACAGCGGCCCGTTGATGCCGATGATCGCAACCCCGTCGCGGACACCGGCCCGCTCGGCGCGCTGCAGCGACGCTGTGCGGTACGCCTGCAGGGCCTCCGGGCTGAGATCGCCTTCGCGGTTTGCGATCGCGATCATTGCCTGCAGGTCAGCGGAGGGCATCGCCCAGGCGGTCGATCCGAGATAGTCGAGCCCGGTCATGTGCGCCTCCCCGTGAGTTCGCTGGTCGGCGCGAGCAGGATCGCCGGATTGACGTCGGCGCGCCGCATGATCGTGTTGCCGAGCTCGTCTTCGATCTCGCGGCAGGCCACTTCCTCCGCGATCTCGGCGACTTCGATCTCACGCTCAAGGCGGGACATCTCGACGGCGCGAGCGTCTTCGGTCATCCCGTCCGGCGCGTCGGCGAGCAGGAGAGCCTTCAGCCGCTCCGCGTCCCAAGCCGCAAACACCGCAAACATGTCGCCGCCGAGCATGACGCTGCGGGATGGTTTACCGGAATCGTCGCCGCCGCTCTGAGTGATGATGCCCGCAGTCGCCGTGTTGAATCGGGTACGGTACTCATGGGGACGCAGATCGCGAGACCAGAGCGCACCAATCTCGAAAGGGCGCTTCGCGATGGCTTCAGCGATCTCAGCATCGATAAACCGTTCAACGTCGGCGCGAGCCCGCGGCGCGCAATCGACCCGCTTCAGCGCTTCCTGCAGTTCGGCGATCCGGCCGCGCAGGGCGTCGATATCCCCTTGCGCCTCCCGGAAGGCCTGGCGGATGGTCTCTGCGTTCTGCTTCGATACGGCGGCCATCAGACGCTCCTGGCGACGAACTGTGGAAGGCGCTCGCCGATGAAGTCTCGAACGATGCTCGCCATCCGCGTGTCATGCTCGCGGCGCGCAGCACCTTCGGCACGGCGGCGGGTACAGCGCTCAAGCTCGGCCTCGACCTTGGCGATCTGAGCGTCGAACTGGCCAGGCTCATACCGGCGTTCGGCGGCATCTTCGGCGAGGCTTGCCGCATCGACCATGACGTACTGCCGCGGTTGGTCGCGATCGGCTTCGGCCTTCTTGCTGCGCAGCCGCGCCAGTCGGCCGCGGATCTCCTCATCCTCGCGGCTAAACTCGCGCGACGCGGCGAAGGCCGCCTCGCCAGCGGCAAGGAAGCGATCAACGCGATCGGGGTCGATCGTGAAGCGTCGGGTCGCCATCACGCCACGTCCGTCAGTGTGCCGCTGAGCGCCGCGCCGTTCGCGCCCGTCCATGACACGACGTCGCCGGCATTGGCGTGCAGCGGGCCGATCGGATCGGCGTCGGTGATGATCGCGATCTGCACGGCGCCGATGGCGAGCGAGGCGTTGACGTTGGCGCGGGAGGCCAGGACAGGGAACGCGTGGAACTCGGCGGTTTTGCCAGCTGGGATCGCGTAGGACGATCCGGTGGCGATGGCGGCGTTAAAAGCGGTGGGCATCTGCTGCTCCTAAAAATCGATCTGCGAGCAGAATCTGCCATCGCCGACAGTCAGGCGCGACCAGAATGCAACGCGATGCAGGATTCAGTGACACATCTCATCGAGATCGGCGGCGATCGTGCGCCACTGCCTCGGCCCGATGTCCTGGCGGTGCAGCCGATGGAACAGCGCGTCGGCAGTGCCGGGCATGGGCTCCCGGTCGAAGTCGACCTGCAGCCACGTCGACGCGATCAGGCGTGCCGCAGGCGTGCGCTTCTCGTCGGGGAAATGGCGCCGCCAGACGAGCCGAAGGACTTCCCGCCGCTCGGCGATCTCTGGATCAAGAGGCCGCGCGACATCGCGCAGCCAATCAGCGACCGCGGGGTAACGCAGGTCGAGCAGACGTGCTGATCGGATCAGCAGCACGCGGTCCGGCCGGGCCATCGGTCAACCCGCCGCCAATGGGCAGATGGCCTCGACCGCGACCGCGGCGAACTCGGCTGCCGAATAGGTCGCGATGGCCTTCGCCGGATCCCGGGCCGCCGCCTGCGACCTGAAGGCCGCGATGGTTCCGCCGCCGTCGCGCGGGACGCACCACGCGACGATGCGCTGCCCTGGCGCAGTCGATATCCGATAGTAGCCGGCGCCGGCGAAGAGGGCGCTCATGGCGCCGCCCCTTCCATCGGCCCGTCACCGCCAATCAGTTCGTGACACCGGGCGTAGAGCTTCTTCACGGTCTCCGACAGGTGGAAGACGCTGTAGAGCAGCGCATTGTGCTCGTCCTCGTTCATGACGAAGATCTCGTGATTGCCGAGCCCGGGGCACTTCTCCCTGACCATTGCCGCCATCAGGTCGTCACGGCCGCGGCTCGCGATCAGGTCGTCGAAGATCATCGCCACGACGCGATCGGCATTGAGGACGTTCAACACGTCGAATTCGATATCGGCCAGCTTGGGGGCGCTCATGACGTCACCTGATCGATGCGGGCGAACAGGGCGGCGGTGCGGGCCTCAAGCTGCTTCGCGTAATCCTCTACAACGCGGCAGAGGGCGGCCGAGCGGCACAGAACGTCGTGCTGCGGAGTGCCGGCCGGCGCAGTAAATTCGGTGACGGACTCGTATGTCACCTCTGCCAGCCGGCGGAGATCGCCAGCCCGGGCGGCCAGGTCGTTCGCGATATCGTAGGCGGATTCTGGGCGCGGCTCGGCGGCCGCCGTTCTTGACGTCGTCATGGTTGCTCCTGGTGCTGAAGGTGGCGCTAGTCCGGGCGCCGAGGCCGGTAGGCGTTATTCATCCCGCATCCGCCATGCTCGCCGCGAGACATCTCGCGCCGACCATGCCGACTGCGCCCCTCGGACAGCCCTCTTTGGCGCGAAGCGCCGCCAGCGCCGCGGCTGGGGCAGATCGAAGATCCGGAGCGCTGCACACTCTGTCCGTCATGCGGCGTCCTCCTCGCGCACTACCTCGCGAAGTCGCTGCGCCATCATCCTCCGAAGAGCGACGACTGCCGGTGACGGGCTGGGATTCGGCTCGATCGGCGGATGCCTCGGCTCCCCTCGCAGTGCCGCCGCTGTGGACCTCAACACCCTCGCCATGAGCGGAGAAATTGAGCCCGTTCTGGAGGGGGTGAACCAAGTGTGACCTTCACCTGTCATCTTCGATGACATGCTGTCCGTCATACATGGCTCAGCACCCCTCCGCCGAGCTGCCCGGCGACGCTTGATCGTGCTGACACTGACGCCCGTTCGGGCCGCCTCGGCGGAGATTGATTCTGCCTCATACTGCGCCCGGGGCTTTGCGCCCTGCTTTCGCCGCTGCTCTCTGCGCCGTTCGACCTCGCGCCGTTTACGACGCAGCTTCCGATCTGCCTTGGAACTGCCGACACAACCAATCGTCGTGATCAGCAGCCCGTCGCGCTCGTCGGCGGTGACCCGAAGGTAGAAGGCGGCCTGGTCCGCCGACCAGTAACGCGGTCGAAACTCAACCGTTGCCACCACCTTGCGAACGTCGTGCAGGTCTATGTCTGGCGTCCAGTCGCGAGCCCAGATCAGGCTGTACGTGTCCGGGTTTGAAGCAACGTGCACCAGGTGCGCCACGGCGAACGTCAGGTAGTCGTGCGCTCGCTTCGTTCGGCAGGGGCCGCCATAGCGGAGCGTCATCAGGTCCATGAGCTCGCGCAGACGCTTCCGGGCGAGCAAGAAGCTGCGCCGCTTCTTTGCCGTCGGCCGCGTGTACCCGAGTACGCATTGCCCGATCCGAATCTCCCAGGTCGCGCCGGCCGACATGGCTCTTGCGCCAATCGGATCAGCCTGTAATGGATTGAGCCGCGAGGCCTTTGATCTGAGCCGGGGTGCGGTTGCCGCCGCCCCTGGCTCTTTCGTTTCTGCCGTCATCCCCTGCCCTCCGACCCGAGATGGCGAGCGACCAGCGCCGACAGCAGCAGGCAGGTATCAGGATCGAAGCCGGCTGCCATGCCCGCGTCGACCATGTTCTCCGGTGTCGGCTCCATGCCTTCGCTGCGCACGCCGTCGATCGAGTTGATGACGCACTGGCAGATGTCGTGCTGCTCGAGCAGCGCGTCGAGCAGAGCGGGATCTGTGAGCGGGTGCCGCGCCATGGCGATCACGCGGCGCGGCTGGCGCGAGGCGTGAAATACGCGGCGATATCCTCGCGGCGCCAGACCTTCTTCCGGCCGATCATCACCGGATCGGGAAACTTGCCCCGCTTGAGCTCTGCCCAAATCGTCGAGATGCTGATCGGGTATGCGGCCGCAATCTGGGAGACGTTCAGGAACTGATCGCGCTTGTTTTCGGCTGTCATTGCTTCTCTCCATCGCCGCTTCGCTGCGGTGGTGGGAGAATGTCGTTCTCAGTCGCTCACCTCGACCCGGCAACAGAGATTTGCTTTTCGCTGTCGCCGGTAAGCAGACGCCCAATGCGGTCGCCCAGTTTCTCAGGCGTCGATCGGCGCATGCGCCCGTCGAGCAAAGTCTGGGCAGCGAACGTGAATGTCACAAATGGTCCTGACCATCGTGACGTGTCGCCGCTCTGATAAAACCCCTTCTCGGCTTCTCCGAACTTGTACACCCACAGCGATCGGCACGCGCAGATGAAGGTATCCAGGCCCGGCGTCAGTCTTCCGGGGTCGTGTCCCATAGCGTGGTGTAGCTGACGGTGGTCACCGGCGATTGCCGGTTAGGTTTGGGTTGTGAACGCCAACCCTGAACCGAGAGATCCCCGA
>NZ_JBHSLU010000114.1:0-4803 GCF_042655245.1 Allobosea massiliensis
CGGAGAACTCTGAACCTCTTGCTCTTCCATGCCGACCTCCTCTCCAGAGGGGTCAGTTCCTCATGGCGTCAGGGGGGCAGTTTGTCGTGGCGCCTGACACGCCCATGTCAAGCTGTCCTACAGTCGGGCCTTCACGCTTCGAGCCTACCTGCTCCAGACCCACGAGATGCTGTTTGATGCCCATAACCACGCCTTCCGGGTGTTGGGCGGCGTGCCACGGCGGGGCATCTACGACAACATGAAGACGGCCGTCGACAAGGTCGGCCGCGGCAAGGAACGCCAGGTCAACATCCGCTTCTCGGCCATGGTGAGCCACTTCCTGTTCGAGGCGGAGTTCTGCAACCCCGCTTCCGGCTGGGAGAAAGGGCAGATTGAGAAGAACGTACAGGATGCCCGTCATCGGCTCTGGCAACCCCTGCCGAACGTTCCCTCCCTGGAAGCTCTGAACGACTGGTTGGAGACCCGGTGCCGGGAGTTGTGGTCACAGACCGGGCACGGCTCGCAGCCCGGCTCGATCGCCGATGTCTGGAGCGAGGAGATCCGGCACCTGATGGCGGTGCCGCGGCCGTTCGACGGCTTCGTCGAGCACGCCAAACGCGTTTCCCCGACCTGCCTCGTTCATCTGGAGCGCAATCGCTACAGCGTGCCGGCCTCCTTCGCCAACCGTCCGGTGAGCCTGCGGGTCTATCCCGACCGGATCGTCCTCGTCGCTGAAGGGCAAGCAATCTGCGAGCATCGCCGAGTGTTCGCTCGCTCTCATGATCGTCTGAGCCGGACCGTCTATGACTGGCGGCATTATCTGGCCGTCGTCCAGCGCAAGCCCGGTGCCCTGCGCAACGGCGCGCCGTTCGCTGAGATGCCGCCCGCGTTTCGATCCCTGCAGCAGCACTTGCTCAAGCGGCCAGGCGGTGACCGCGAGATGGTCGAGATTCTGTCCTTGGTCCTCCAGCACGATGAGCAGGTCGTGCTCACGGCCGTAGAGCTCGCCCTTCAGGCCGGCGTGCCGACCAAGACCCACATCATCAACCTGCTGCACCGGCTGATCGACGGTACGCCGCTGAGCACGCCAACGATCCCGGCTCCCCCCGCCCTCACGCTGACCACTGAGCCTCAGGCCAACGTCGAGCGCTATGACGCCCTGCGCCGAGCCAGGGAGGCGCGCCATGCGTCATAATCCAGCCAGTGGAGCCATCGTCATCATGCTGCGCAGCCTCAAGATGCATGGCATGGCCCAGGCCATCACGGAGCTAACGGAACAGGGATCACCGGCCTTCGAGACCGCCATGCCGATCCTCGCACAACTCTTGAAGGCCGAGACCGCCGAACGGGAGGTGCGATCGACCACCTACCAGCTCAAGACCGCGCGCTTCCCGGCCTATCGCGACCTCGCCGGCTTCGACTTCGCCAGTAGCGAGGTCAACGAGGCGCTCGTCCGCCAGCTCCATCGCTGCGAGTTCCTCGACGACGCACACAACGTCGTCCTGATCGGCGGTCCGGGTACCGGCAAAACCCACATCGCCACGGCTCTCGGAGTCCACGCCATCGAGCATCATCACAAGCGGGTCCGCTTCTTCTCCACCGTCGAGCTCGTCAACGCCCTCGAACAGGAAAAGGCCCAGGGCAAAGCTGGACAGATCGCCGGCCGCCTCGTCCACACCGATCTCGTCATCCTCGATGAACTCGGCTATCTGCCGTTCAGCGCCTCCGGCGGCGCCTTGCTCTTCCACCTGCTGAGCAAGCTCTATGAGCGCACCAGCGTCATCATCACCACCAATCTCAGCTTCTCCGAATGGGCCACGGTCTTCGGCGATGCCAAGATGACCACGGCCTTGCTCGACCGGCTCACGCACCACTGCCATATCCTGGAGACCGGAAACGACAGCTTCCGCTTCAGAGCCAGCTCGACCAAACCACCCAAACCCTCAAAGGAGAAGCCCCGAAACTTGACCGCAACCTGACCCAAGACCACCATCACCCCGGGTCACTTCTCAGTGGAAATCCAGGGTCACTTCTCGCCGGAAATCAACAGAAGGGCCGCCCTGCGGTCTTTTTCCACGGTCGAATGGTGGTCCGGCATCCCGGAGTGCCCGGTCGTAGCAGTGTTCGATCGCAGGTCCGCGGAACCGTAAAGCGCGTCATACGCAGCCTCGTCCAAGCTCTGCGTCGGCGCATCGACGACAACGCGGCCACGCGCAAGACCGATGACGCGATCGGTGAATGTGCGAGCATAGCCGACCTGATGCAGGCTGCAGATCACGGCAACGCCTTCGTCCCGCGCGATGTCCTTGAGAAGTTGCATGACCCCGGCGGCCGAACTGGGGTCGAGACTTGCAACCGGCTCGTCGGCGACGATCAACCGTGGCTCCTGGGCGAGCGCGCGCGCGATCGCGACCCGCTGCTGCTGCCCGCCGGAGAGCGTGTCGGCGCGCTGGAGCGCGTGATCGAGCATGCCGACACGCTCCAGGCATTCGAACGCCCTGAGCTTGTCCGCGCGCTCGAAGCGGCGGAATACGCCGCGCCAGGTCGGTAAATAACCGAGCCGCCCGGCCAGCACGTTGTCGAGAGCCGTGAGCCGGCGCACCAGATTGAATTGCTGGAAGACGACCGCGATTTGTCGCAGCTCGCGGGGCGTCAGCCGCTCGATCTCGGTGCCGCCGAAGCGAATGCGCCCCGCGTCCGATTTGGCCGAACCGGTGATACAGCGAAACAGCGTGGTTTTACCGGCGCCGCTCGGTCCCAGAACCGCAACGAATTCATGCTCCATCAACGAAAAGCTCACATTCTCCACCGCCGACCGCGCCCCGAAGCTCTTCGAGAAGTCCTCGACGGTGAGCACCGGCGGCTTGCCGACAATGTCCGGCTGCGAGCCTAACGTGCGCCCATTGGCAGATGTCGTGTCCACGGCGTCACCCATTGGTCAAACAAGCCTCTTGCGCAGCCACCCCGACAGCCAGTCCAGCGCTGTCACGACAATGAGGATGACGGCTATGATTGTGAAAAGCCGGGAGAAGTCGAGAAGGTCCATGCTGTTCTTCAGCTCCTGGCCGATGCCGCCTGCGCCGACGACGCCCAACACAGTGGAGGCGCGGACGTTGAACTCCAGCCAGAACAGCGAGGTTGAGAGTAGAAGCGGCAGAATATCCGGCAGGAGCCCGTATGTGAGTGCGGTAAGTCGCCCCGCACCGGTTGCGCGGATCGCATTGTGAGGACCGAGGTCCGCGCTTTCGATCTGATCGGCGAAGAACTTGGCGGCCGTGCCGGCCGTGTGGAGGGTTATGCCGAGCACACCTGCGAACGGCCCGAGCCCGACCGCGGCCACGAACAACAGCGCAAACACGAAGGAATCGATTCCACGCAGCGCGTTCAGAAACCACCTCGTCGGGAAATACAGCAACGGAAAGGGCGTGATATTGCGGCTTGCCAGGATCGCAAAAGGCAACCCGATCAGCGTGGCGAGCGTTGTGCCAATCGCGGCCATGGCGACCGTTTCCGCCGTTCGCCAAAGGAACACCGGCAGTTCCTCGAACTTCGGCGGCCAGGCTCGCGACAGCCAATCCCAAAGTCTTGGGAGACCCGTGGCGAGCTTGCCGAGGTCCAGCTGCGCGAGTTCGGCGGCGACCAGATAGAAAGCAACGATAATCGCTACGAGCAACCAGCCTTTTACTCGCGCAACGCTGAATGTGCGTTGCGCAGCTTCGAGCTTGGCAAGGGCTTCTGCAGCGGATTTCATCCCGCCGTGACCAGCGATCGAGCCCTCGAGGAGACGTCTCGCTCCCGTAGCGTTCATCTCACACCTTTGCCTTGATCTTGCCGACGGAGATGCCGGCATTCTCGATCAACCTGTAGGAGGCATGGGTCGCCGCGACAAAGCCGGTGTACCGGTTCGGCAGCAGCAACTTTGCCTGCTCGACCGTGATCGCGGTCAGGATGGCCTGCACCTTGCTCGACATCTCGGCGGAAGCGTTGGCGGGTACCGCGATGGCATCGTTGGGCAGCGGGTCCGATGTCCAGATGATCTTGTTTGAGTCCTCCTTGACCTGGCCGGATGCGATCATGGCATTGCGGTTGCGGTCGAAGTCGGTAGCCATGTCCACCTGGCCAGACGAGACAGCGATCTCGTTGGCCCCGTGTGTGGCCCCGTCGCTGTACTTCCAGAAGGCCTTGGGATCGATTTTCCAGACTTCCTTTGCGTAGAAGGTCGGGATCAACCAGCCGGATGTGGAGCCGACGTCGGCAAAGGAAATCGATTTGTCCTTCGTATCGTCGGGGAATTTCGTCACCTTGAGATCGGGCCGCGCAATGATGATGGCCTGATAAGTCAGCTTTTCATCATATTTGACGGTGGCGACCGCCTGACAACCGGTCGCGTTGTTGGCAATGATGTAGCCCCACGGCCCCATCCATGCCAGATCGAGCTGACCGCCGCCCATGGCAACTGCCATCCCGGCCCAATCGGTGGTCGCCGAGAGCTCGAAATCTGCACCGAGCTCTTTTGCAATATGGGCAAATACCGGCCCGAACGCCTTCTTCGTGTCCTCGGGGTTGGGCAGAAGCGGTCCCACCGCGAATCGAAGTTTCTTGGTCTGCGCGATGGCTGGCCGAAAAACTGAAGTGGCCGCCGCCGCCGCCGCGGTGGTCGCCAGGAACTTGCGTCTGTTAATGCTCATAACGTCTCCACACATTGCTAGATCGAACAGGGACTGACTTAAGGGTCAGTAGATTGATGCCTTCGCTCGCGAACCCGATGTACAGCGCTCCGCCGCCGACCAGCGCCGCACGGACCGGGTTTCGTTCATCGATGCC
>NZ_JBHSLU010000115.1:0-765 GCF_042655245.1 Allobosea massiliensis
ACAACTCCAAAATCAACCTGAAGCCGGGCCGGATCGGTTCGCCCGTCGAGTGGCACCAGGATTGGTGCTTTTATCCGCACACCAACGACGCGTTCCTGACGGTAGGCGTGTTCCTGGACGATATCACCAGTGTTAACGGGCCCCTGCTGTGCCTGCCAGGCTCGCACCAGGGCAAGATCTACGATCACCACAACCCCGATACCGGGTACTTCTGCAGCGCGGTCGACCTGGATGCCGATCCCGTGAACGCCACCGGCGCCGAGGAATGCGTTGGTCCCGCAGGGACCGTGTCGTTCCACCATGTCCGCACCATGCACGCCTCCGGACCGAACATGTCCGCCCAGGCCCGCCGGTTGTTGTTGATTGGATATGCCGCTGCTGACGCGTGGCCGCTGTTGGGCGTGAGGAACTGGGACCAGTATGAAGCGGACATGGTTTGCGGACGATCTACCCGCAACCCGAGGATGGTCGCACTGCCGTGCCCCGTGCCCTTTCCGATGCCGCCCGAAGCGCAAGAACGGTTCAGCCTGTTCGACAACCAGAAGCGGGCGCGGCGCTTGCTTTACGATCGTCCCGCCGAGGTGAATTGAGCTCGCGATCATTGGGTGCGACGGCGCACGTTTGATTCTGGCCGATCTGTGTGCGTCCGCCCCGTTTCCAGAAACGGCATCGATGAACGAAACCCGGTCCGTGCGGCGCTGGTCGGCGGCGGAGCGCTGTACATCGGGTTCGCGAGCGAAGGCATCAATCTACTGACCCTTAAGT
>NZ_JBHSLU010000116.1:0-21408 GCF_042655245.1 Allobosea massiliensis
ATCCCGACATAAACGCCTTGCCAAAGGGGGCGTCCACATATGAATCACGAAATCGACGCCGCTGGAATCGGCCGGACGGTCTTATGGGTTTACGGCCTAGCCGAGCACGGCGAGGCCTATGCGCGATACATGCAGGACGTGCCCGGCTACTTTCCGCGACTTTCGTCCCATCCGACCGAAACGACGAGCCGCTAGCCAAATCGAGTTCCCGGCGTGGTTTGATCTGAGGGTCTAACGGCGAGCAATGCTTCGACCTTGATAGCCCGGCACGCCGCCGCACCCGGAGTTGCGCACAATAAAGTGCAGTTAGAAGTCACTTGCGTGTTGGGTCTGCTGGCCATGTTCACCCACATGCACATATTCTGGATCGCAGGTTTGCTTCTTGCACTGATCGATATCCCCGATGTGATCACGCCGATTAAGCGGATCGCAGGTGCAACGGAAAAGATCGCTGATCGCGCGGAAGTCGAGCGTGAAGAGCTAGGCGAGCGGCCCTCCGGTCCCGTTATCGAACCTCGGAATTCCGCCGCTGCCTAAGAATTTCGAGCTGTCTGTATCCAAGTCTAAGTGAGCAACGGAACGCCAACCGATACTCGGTCGGCGGACACAACGAACTGCGGACTCCGCTCGAGCGATAGAGGGACCGCTTTCGAGGAGCGTCTCCGCACAGGACGGGTTCGGAGAGTTGCATAGTGGTCGGTGGCCCCGGATTTGCGGTCCAAGCGCAGGTAGGCGCCCCGCGACCTCCACGTACAAAGGGAGCAAGGTTGCGAGAAAACGATATCGTGCATCCGCAACGCTTCCCATCGCAGCATGACGGAAGGAGGACCACCCGACGCCGGCGGTTGCTCCTCACCAATCCCTGCGGCGGCAGCGACAGTGCGAGAAAGCCCCCCGGCACTGGACCTTAATCTCGATCAAAGATTTCCGGTCGCGAAATGGCGACCCTCGCGGCCTCCGAAATGCTCGCCGCTGTAGCGCTGTCCTGCGTTATCCTCCGCAGCCGTGCCAAGGAACAGACTATGAGTTCGCCGCATTCTGACCATGGCCATCACGGGCATCGCGGCCATGAGGGTCACCAGGCGAGCGGGCACTCGGTCCACGACCGTCACGACAGCCCGAAGGTGGTCATGGCAGCCGGATCGAGCCATTCCGAGCATGCTGGACATGGCGGACACGACCATGGCGCCATGGTCGCCGATTTTCGCCGACGTTTCTGGGTAACGTTAGTCCTGACACCGCCGGTTCTGCTGCTGTCGCCGATGATCCAGCACTGGCTCGGCATTACCAGCGCCCTCGCTTTTCCGGGTGACGGCTATGTTCTCTTTGCGCTGTCCACGGCCGCCTATCTCTACGGCGGCTGGCCGTTCCTGACAGGCTTCGCCTCCGAGCTGCGTAAGGGGCAGCCCGGAATGATGACCCTGATCGCGCTGGCGATCTCGGCAGCCTATTTCTTCTCCGCCGCCGTCACCTTCGGCTTTCCCGGAGAGGCCTTCTACTGGGAGCTGGTGACGCTCATCGTCATCATGCTGCTCGGGCACTGGGTGGAGATGCGCTCCGTCATGGGCGCCTCACGCGCCCTCGAGGAGTTGGTGCGGCTCCTGCCGGACAGCGCAACGAGGATCGAGGCCGACGGCAGCACGCGCGAGGTTCCGATCTCGGCGCTGAAGCCGGGCGATCGCGTGATCGTCCGGCCGGGCGCCAAGGTCCCCGTCGACGGCAGGATCCTGGAGGGTTCCTCAGGCTTCAACGAGGCCATGCTTACGGGCGAGTCCAGGCCCGTCACCAAGACGGTCGGCGCGACGGCGATCGGTGGCGCGATCAACGGCGCCAACGCGGTGACGATCGAGGTGACCGCGACGGGCGACTCGACCTATCTCGCTCAGGTCATCGATCTCGTGAAGAAGGCCCAGGCGACACGCTCGCGCACGCAGGACGTCGCCAACCGGGCTGCGGCCTGGCTGACCTACATCGCCCTCATCGTCGGCTTCGGAACGCTCTTCGTCTGGTGGTTCCTCCTGTCCGCCCCTCTCGAATTCGCGCTCGAGCGGATGGTCACGGTGATGGTCGTGGCCTGCCCGCATGCGCTCGGCCTGGCCGTCCCGCTCGTTGTCGCCGTCAGTACCTCGCTCAGCGCCAGCAATGGCCTGCTGATCCGCGACCGCGCCGCCTTCGAACGCGCGCGCAATCTCAATGCTGCTGTCTTCGACAAGACGGGCACCCTGACCGAGGGCCGCTTCGGGGTCAGCGACATCGTGTTGCTCGGCGAGGGCAAGGTCGATGACGAGCTGGCCTTCGCGGCCGCAGCCGAAAGCCAGTCCGAGCACCCGATCGCCCACGGGATCGTTGCCGAGGCGAAGGCGCGGAACATCGTGCTGCCGAAGGCGACCGAGGTCAGCAACATCACCGGCGAAGGCATCGTCGCCAAGGTCGGCGACCAGGGCGTGCGCATCGTCAGTCCCGGCCATCTCGCCCGGCAGGGCCAGCCCGTCGAGCACCCGGAGCTCAAGCGACTCGAGGCCGAGGGCAAGACGGTCGTCGTGCTTGTCAGGGAGGGCACACCCCGGGCCCTGTTCGCACTCGCCGACATCGTCAGGCCGGAATCGAGGGAGGCGATAGCCGAGCTCACCCGCCTCGGCATCAGGTCGGTGATGCTGACGGGCGATGCCAGGGGTGTTGCAGAGACCGTCTCCAAGGAACTCGGCATCACCGAGTTCTTCGCCGAGGTGCTCCCCGACCAGAAGTCCGAGAAGATCAAGGAGCTTCAGGCGCGCGGGCTCTCGGTCGCCATGGTCGGCGACGGCGTCAACGACGCACCGGCCCTCGTCCAGGCCGATCTGGGCGTCGCCATCGGCGCCGGGACTGACGTCGCCGTGGAATCGGCCGACGTGGTTCTTGTCAGAAGCGATCCGCGCGATGTCGGGGCGATCCTGGGCCTGTCGCGCGCGACCTATCGCAAGATGGTTCAGAACCTGATCTGGGCGACCGGGTACAACACCATCGCCATCCCGATGGCCGCCGGCATTTCCTTTGGCACAGGCTTCCTGATGACCCCGGCCGTGGCTGCCGTCTTCATGTCCGCCAGCACCGTGATCGTCGCTATCAACGCGCAGTTCCTGCGCTTCTACAGGCGCCAGGCATGACTTCGACGAACCGACAGGAAAGCGTTCCGCGATGCGGCTGATCCTTCCCCTGCCCGGCAACGAGGCCTTCGCGCAACGGCTGGCGGATGCCGGAGGATGGGAGTTCGGCGCGCTCGAAACGCGCCGCTTTCCCGATGGTGAGAGCTATGTGCGCCTCCTGTCGGATGTCGCAGGCAGGCCGGTCGATCTCGTTGGCACGCTGGCCAGGCCCGACGAGGGCTTCCTGCGCCTGGTCTTCGCTGCGGATGCGGCTCGCTCGCTCGGAGCGCGGACGGTGACGCTGATTGCGCCTTACCTCTCCTATATGCGGCAGGATCGGCGTTTCAGGGCCGGAGAGGCCGTGACCTCGAGAAGCTTTGCGCGGCTCATCTCGTCGAGCTTCGACAGGCTGGTTACCGTCGACCCGCACCTGCACCGATATCCGGCGCTTTCCTCCCTCTATTCCATCGCCACGAGCACGCTGCATGCGGCCCCGCTTCTCGCCGACTGGATCGCGGCGGAAGTCCATTCGCCCCTCGTCATCGGCCCGGACGAGGAAAGCGAGCAATGGGTTTCGGCGATTGCCGAACGAGCCCGCGCTCCCTGGACGGTGCTTCGCAAGGTGAGGCATGGGGATCGCAGCGTCGATGTCGATGTGCCCGACCTGTCCGCATGGCAGGGGCGCCAACCCGTTCTCGTCGACGATATCGCCTCGTCCGGCCACACCCTGATCGAGGCGGCGCGCAAGCTCCCGCTGCAAGCATTTCCCAAGCCCGTCATTGCGGTCGTCCATGCCATCTTCGCCGACGATTCCTATGCTCGCCTGCGCACGCTATCCGAAAGGATCGTCTCCACGGACGCAGTCGAGCACGAGAGCAATGCCATCGGTCTTTCCTCACTGATTGCAGGCGAGTTGTCGGTCGCGGAAGATGCAGCGGAACAACTCGTGCGGCGGCGCAGGCCGCCCGAACCGCGCGACGAGGTTGAGCAAGCCGGATATGACTCCTTTCCGGCCAGTGACCCGCCACCCTGGACGTCCGGCCGATGAAGCCTCGCACGCAAATCGAGGTCCCGGGCGGGCAGAATGCGGTGACGAGCGCGAGGCTCAAGCGATCCGAATTGGCCTCGACTTTCGGCGCCGCTCTGTTCGGCGGCGGCCTCGGATTGCTGGTCGCCCGCTACGTTGCCGACCTTACGGTTCCCTTACTGCTGGCGGGAGCGCTCATGCATGCTTGGGGAATGTACGACAAGCACGCAATCGAGCGGGACCTGGGACGGCCCGAGGCGCCGTGGATGAGGGCGTTGTACTGGCTGTGCTGGCTGGTTCTGGCGGGCGTGGCTCTCACGATCATTCTGAGAGCGCTCCTCTATGCGGCTTCGGTCCAGGTATCCGCTCGCGCAGCAGCAGGCGCACTTCTCTCCTGAGAGCAATCCGCGCAGAAAGGTCCAGCGAGTGAACCACGATCCATCTCCCGAATTTCTGCGTTGGGCCAATGGCTATGGCGTCATCGAGCACTCGTCCGAAACCAGGGATCGCGTCCGGGCCCTGGGGGCGCGGCTGATCGCGGCCGGCAGAACGACCGAAGTGGATGCGTATTACCGCTTGCTCGCGGCGGCGGACCGCCTCGCGTCGGCCGCCATGTGGGCCGTCGTCCACATGACCTATGCCCGAAGGATGGACCTCTCCGGCGCGCCTTTGCCGCCGGAGGCCTTCAAGGCCACACCGGAGGGACATACCGGCGGCTCGCTCAATATGGTTCCCGCATTCGTCGGCTATCTCGTCGCCAACGCGATCACCGCGACGACGCGCTCCTGGCTCATGGGACAGGGGCATTGCGTCGCCTCCATAGAGGCGATCAACGCCCTTACCGGCGACGTGTCCGCCGTCCAAAAGGGCCGCTACGATCGTAGCGAAGCCGGGCTTTCGAGGCTTGCCACCGACTTCTATTCCTATGCGATCGACGGAAACGGACACGCCTCGGTTCCGCTCGGAAGCCACGCCGGCCCCAACACGGCCGGTGCGATCTCGGAGGGAGGGTACCTCGGCTTTGCCGAGGTACAATACGTTCACATGCCGCTCCCCGGCGAGCGGCTGGTCGCGTTCTTGAGCGACGGCGCCTTCGAGGAACAACGAGGTTCCGATTGGACGCCGCGCTGGTGGCGCGCCGAGGATTCCGGCATCGCGGTCCCGGTGATGATCCTCAACGGTCGCAGGATCGAGGAGCGAGCCCAAATCGCACAGCAGGGTGGCTCAGACTGGCTCGCCTCCCATCTGCGCCATAATGGGTTCGACCCTTTCACGATCGACGGGCGGGATCCAGCAGCCTTTGCCTGGGCGATCCTCACGGCGGAGGAGCGGCTCGAACGCTTCGCGGCCCGCCCGGACCGCCGCTATCCCGCGCCGATCCCCTACGTCATCGCCGAGACGGTCAAGGGCTTCGGGTTCCCTGGAGCGGGCACCAACGCCGCGCATAACCTGCCGCTCGGCGGCAACCCGTCGAACGACGAGGTCGCGCGCCAAGCGTTCAACGATGCCGCGCGGTCCCTCTTCGTGCCGTCGGACGAGCTCGATCGTGCCATCGGCGCGCTGGCGGTTCACGGGAAACAGAACCGCCCGCCCGAGAGCCGGCACCCGCTGGCGTTCCGGCACCCGCCCTCCCCTCGACTTCCTGAGCCCGATTGGACGAGGGCCGGCAGCCCGGCAGATTGCGCTATGCATGCGCTCGACCGGTGGTTCGTGCGCCTGGTCGACCACAACCCGGAACTGAGGCCGCGCGTCGGAAACCCCGACGAACTGCGATCCAATCACATGGGCGCTACGCTCGATCGCCTGCGCCATCGCGTGAACGTCTGCGAACCCGGGACCGCGGAGGCCGTGGACGGAGCGGTCATCACCGCTCTAAACGAGGAAGCGGTGGCGGGCGCGGCGCTTGCCAACAAAGGTGGCCTCAACCTGATCGTCAGTTACGAGGCCTTCGCCATGAAGATGCTCGGCGGCCTGCGACAGGAAATCGTCTTCGCCCGGCGACAGCGCGAGATCGGACGGCAGCCAGGCTGGATATCCGTGCCGCTCGTCGTCACCTCCCACACCTGGGAGAATTCCAAGAACGAGCAGTCGCATCAGGATCCCACGATCGGCGAGGCACTACTCGGCGAGATGTCGGACACCGCACGCGTCCTGTTCCCGGTCGACGCCAACACCGCTATGGCCGCCTTGCGCTCGGTCTATGGCGGCCGCGGACAGGTGGCCTGCCTGATCGTCTCCAAGCGCGACATGCCGCATCGGCTCGACGCCGAGACGGCCACCCGGTTCGTGGAGGACGGCGCGGCCCATTTCGAGGGCGTGCCGGACGCAGCCGACCTACAGATCGTCGCGATCGGCGCCTATCAGTTGGAAGAGGCGCTGAAGGCCGCCAGCCGACTTGGACGGCACGGTCATCGAGTCCTGGTCACAGGAATCTGCGAACCCGGACGCTTTCGTCAGCCGCGCGATCCTATCGAGGCGGCCTTTACGGCAGGCGACGATGCAGTCGCGGCGTTGTTCCCGCCGGATCTGCCGCGCGTGATCGTGACCCATACGAGGCCTGAACCCATGCTTGGCCTGTTGCGGCGGCTGGACGGCGGACCACGGCGGACCACGGCGCTCGGCTATATCAGCCGCGGCGGCACGTTCGACGTGCCCGGGATGCTCTTCGCCAATCGTTGCTCGTGGGCGCATCTGGTGGATGCGGCGGCGCCGCTCGCTGGCTGGTCCCAAGTCGACTTGCTCACACCCGCCGAGCGCGACGCCATCAATGGACGCGGCGACCCGGCCCACCTCCTAATCTCAACGACCTGAAGGGCCGTCACGCTCATGCTCACGCTCACCTCCCTCGGCGGCGCCGGTACGGTTACCGGCTCCAAGCATCTCCTTGCCCACAACGACACCCGCATCCTGATCGATTGCGGCCTGTTCCAGGGTCTCAAGAACCTGCGCGATCTGAACTGGGAACCGCTGCCCATCGACCCGTCGAGCATCGATGCGGTGGTGCTAACGCACGCCCACCTCGATCATTCCGGCTATCTGCCGAGGCTGGTTCGAGAGGGCTTTCGCGGCAAGATCTTCGCGACCGCCGCCACGAGCGACATCGCCGAATTGATCCTGATGGACAGCGCCCACCTCAACGAGAAGGACGCCGAATACGCCAACAGGAAGGGATTTTCTAAGCACAAGCCAGCCCTGCCGCTGTACGGAAGCCATGATGCCGAGCGCGCTCTCGAATTCTTCACATCGGTTCCATTCGGCGAGGTCGTTCGGCTTCCCGGTGGCGCCACGCTGAGGTTCCGGCACGCCGGGCACATCCTGGGTGCCGCCACCGCCGATATCGAATGGGGCGGACGCCGTATCGCCTTCTCCGGCGACATAGGGCGCTATGACGACCCGGTTCTCCCCGACCCCGAAGCCGTGCCCGAAGCGGACTATGTTCTCGTGGAATCGACCTACGGCAACCGCGTCCATGACCCGGCCGATCCCACCGAAGCGCTCGGTGCGATCGTCAAGAGAACGGTCGAGCGGGGCGGAACGCTGGTGATCCCGGCCTTCGCGGTCGGGCGCGCCCAATCGCTGCTCTACCATCTGTGGAAGCTCAAGACGAATGGGCAGCTTGCCAACGTCCCGATCTACCTGGACAGCCCCATGGCGATCGATGCAACCAATCTGCTGCACGCCCATCGCGCCGACCATCGGCTGCCTGTGGAGGTGTGCACCGCCGTCTGTGCGGTCGCGACCTATACTCGGGACGTCGAGGGTTCCAAGGCGATCACGGCCAGCCCCTATCCCAAGGTGGTGATCTCGGCGAGCGGGATGGCGACCGGCGGGCGCGTCCTCCACCATCTCAAGGCGTTTGCCCCCGACTCGAAGAATACGATCCTGTTCTCCGGCTTCCAGTCTGCGGGCACTCGCGGCCGCGCCATGCTGCAAGGCGCACACGAGACCAAGATCCATGGCGAGTGGATCCCCGTCCAGGCGGAAGTCGCCGAGTTGTCGATGCTCTCCGCGCACGCTGACGCGAACGAATTGATGCGCTGGTTGTCGGGCTTTCGGCGCGCGCCAAGCCGCGCCTTCATCGTTCACGGTGAGGATGATGCTTCGGAAGCCTTGCGCGTGCGAATCGACCGCGAGCTCGGCTGGAACGCCACCATCCCTCGCATGAACCAGTCCTTCGACCTATGACGATGCCCAACGATCCCGCCGTCACCCAACCGACGTTGCGAGCCAGGCGGCTACACCTGCACTCGCAGCACCAGGCGGTCGTCGTCATGCGGACCGACTGCCACGTCTGTCGCTCCGAGGGATTGGCCGCCCGATCACAGGTTCTGCTTTCCAATGGCGAGCGGCATGTCCAGGCGACGCTGTTCCAGGTCGAAGGGGACTCGCTCCTCGCCCTCGATGAGGCCGGGCTTTCCGAGACGGCCTGGGACCTTCTCGGCATCACGGAGGGCGAGGCGATCACCGTCAGCCATCCGCCCGCCATCTCGTCGTTGGCAAGCGTGCGCCGGCGCATCTACGGCAACCGGCTCGATGCGCAGGCGTTCTCCGCTATCGTCGGGGACGTGGTCGCCGGGCGCTACACCGACGTCCATCTCGCAGCCTTCCTGACGGCCAGTGCCGCGTTGCCGCTGAACGAGGGCGAGACGGCCGATCTGACGGATGCGATGGTCAAGGTCGGTGACCATCTGCGATGGGATGCACCGATCGTGGTCGACAAGCACTGCGTCGGCGGCCTTCCCGGCAACCGAACGACCCCGATCGTCGTCGCCATCGTTGCGGCGAACGGCTTGGTCATGCCCAAGACCTCCTCCCGCGCCATCACCTCTCCGGCTGGAACGGCCGATACCATGGAGACGCTCGCGCCGGTCGATCTCGACATGGCGAAGCTACGGCGAGTGGTCGAGGCCGAGGGCGGATGCGTGGCATGGGGCGGCGCCGTGCACCTCAGCCCCGCGGACGACATCTTCGTTCGCGTCGAGCGTGAACTCGACGTCGACACCGAAGGTCAGCTCATCGCATCGGTCCTCTCGAAGAAGATCGCCGCGGGCTCGACCCATGTCGTCATCGACATCCCCGTCGGGCCGACCGCCAAGGTCCGCAGCGGCGAGGCCGCCGATCATCTCGCGGATCGCATGAGCGCGGTCGCGGCACGTTTCGGCCTCAGCGCGACATGTCTCCAGACCGACGGGGCACAGCCCGTGGGGCGAGGTATCGGCCCGGCCCTCGAGGCTTTCGATGTCCTCGCCGTGCTCCAGAACGCGCCCGATGCCCCCGACGATCTGCGCCAGCGTGCCGCCCTGCTCGCGGGCGCGGCCCTTGAGATCGGTGGCAAGGCCGAACAAGGACGCGGCACCGTGATGGCCCTTGAAACGTTGAGCAGCGGCAAGGCCTGGACGAAGTTCGAGGCAATCTGCCGGGCGCAGGGCGGGTTGCGCGCACCGCCAAAGGCATCGAGCGTCCACGCGCTCGTCGCCCCAAGCGCTGGTCGCGTGGTTCATATCGACAACCGCAAGGTCGCCAGGCTTGCCAAGCTGGCGGGAGCGCCGGAGGCCAAGGCCGCGGGCGTCCATATGGAGGTCCGGTTGGGCGCGACGATCGACAGGGGCCAGCCCCTCCTGCATGTCCACGCCGAAACGGCTTCGGAATTATCCTACGCGCTCGACTACGCCTCGCGTGCCGGAGACATCGTCAAGGTCGAGCCGTGAGGCTCGAGCTATGGCCTTCCACGCTGGCTTGTCCCGGGACGCAGGCGTTCAACGTCTACCAACGAACCATGCATTGGATCGTGCCGCTCCTTTGCATCATCCAGGTGCCGACGGCCTGGGCGATCCAGCGCACGCACCTGGCGCACGGCTTCCTCAAGCCTGCTCCCATCGACTTGTTCCTGCATCAGGTTCACGCCTGGAGCGGATGGCTGATCCTGCTGATGGCGCTGCTACAGCTTGCGATCCGGCTCGTCCGCGGCAAGCCCCTTCCTCCCGATGGCACCTCGCGATTGGAAGCTCGGGTAGCTTCAGCCACACACATAGCGCTGTACGGCCTCTTGATCGCGCTGCCGGTGACCGGAACGATCGCGATGTATCTCACCTTCCGGGTCGCGCCTCTCCATAGATACCTGAGCTGGTTGCTCCTGGCATTGGTCCTCATCCACATCGTCGCTGCGCTCTGGCATCACCTCTATCGCCGCGACGACGTCTTGCGCAGGATGATCAAGGGCTGATGAGGCGTGCCGTCGCCAGGAACCGGGCGTCGGAGATCGGCTCCGGAGCGGACGCACAATGGACTCGTTGATCCCGCAGCTCGGCCTTGCTCTGGCCATCGGCTTGCTCGTCGGACTGGAGCGTGGGTGGCGAGAACGCGACACGCCCGATGGCGGCCGGACGGCGGGTATACGCACCTTTGGGATCTCTGGACTGCTGGGCGGCGTCGCCGCGGCCCTCAGCCTCAGCCTGAACACGCCCGCGGTCCTCATCGCCACGTTCCTGGCCTTCACCGCCGTCTTTGCGTGGTACCAGGCGCGCGAATCCATGCACGACGAGAGCTTCAGCGTGACCGGTGTCATCGCCGCTCTCGGCGTGTTCGCGCTCGGCGCCCTCGCGGTCACGGGCGATCAACGCGTCGCGGCGGCGGGCGGAGCCGCGCTCGCGGCCGTTCTTGCCAGTCGCGATCTCCTGCACGGGCTGCTCAGGAGGATTTCCTGGATCGAACTGCGCTCGGCACTCGTGCTCGCCGTGATGACCGCGATCGTCCTGCCCCTCCTGCCTGCGCGTACGATCGATCCATGGGGAGGCTTCAACCCCCGGCAAGTGTGGCTGTTCACGGTGCTGACGGCCGCGATTTCCTATCTCGGCTATATCGCCGTCCGGGCCCTCGGTACCGCTCGCGGCGTCCTGGTAGGCGGCCTGGCAGGCGCGATCGTCTCCTCGACCGCCGTCACCGTCGCGCTGGCGCGAACGGCGGCAGCGGGAGGAAGTCCCTGGCCGCTCGCCGGAGCGGCTGCGCTCGCCGCGGGCGTTTCCGTGCTGCGCGTGGCGGGGATCGTGACCATCGTCGCGCCATCGCTGCTCGGCGTTTCCGGCACCGCGATGCTTGCCGCGATTGTCGGCTTCGGGGCATCCGGCGCCCTCTTTCTGTCGCGGGGACGGGTGGACGGAGACGGTACGGAACCGCCCCGAAATCCCTTCGAGCTCGGACCGCTCCTGGCCTTCGCCGTGCTCTTCGGCGTCGTCTCGACGATCAGCGCCGTGCTGTCGATCGGAAGCAGCCGCGGAATGATCGCGACCTCCGCGATCTCGGGGCTTTTCGACGTGGACGTCGCCGTGCTCAGCGCCTTGCGGCTTCTCGGGCAGTCGGCATCGCCCGAGGCCGTCGGCCACGCTGTCCTGCTGGCGCTCGCGAGCAATGCTGTCGGGCGCATCTCGGTCGCGATCGCAACCGGACCTGTCCGCTTCTGGTTGCCATACATCGGCGCCACGATCGTCGCGGCTGCGTTGGGTTACGCGGCATTCGTCACCTTGCCGCATTTCGAGTGGGCGGGCCTCCTGGGCACTCCGAATCCTTGATCGGGGTTAATTCGCGACGTCGGGCATTGCGCTAGCTTTGGGTCCGAGGATCCACCGTTGAGCGGATGCGGACTTTGGCGAAGACCATTGCCGGACTGAGAAGAGCGCTGATCGTGGCGCTCGCGTTCGTGCTGATCGCGGTACCGACGATCAGCGCCCATCCCGTCCATTGCCTGGAGGAGCCGACGGCTGGGTTCTCCCAGGTCGACGCATCGAAAATCACAGCGAGCCAACACCAACATGGGCACGGCAACCCGGAGGCCGGAAGGCCGTCAGGTCCATGCTGCGCGGCGGCGTGCAACGCCTGCGGCATTACCATTGCAGCAGCCCCGAGATCCTCAAGCACCACCGTTGAGGCGGTCGCGTATCGCCGACAGGAGGAGCAACCCGGTGGCCTCGTGGCCCGTCCACCCCATGGCCCTCCTCGATACCGATCCGAGCGGTCCGTCTGACATCCAGGTCGTCCAGCTCAACGCATGTCTGCCAACAAACCGGATCAACGACCCTGCCGTCGCAGGCCGAAACAGGACATTCATCATGAACCGTCGCAGATTCCTCACTGCCGCAATGACCGGGGCCGCGGCGCTCGGCGCGAACGCCTTGATGCGCCCCGCCGCCAGTCTCGCCCAGGGAGCGAGCAGCCCATCACCGATCGACCTCCGGGTCGTCAGCCGGACCATCGAAGTCCACGGGAGGAGCGCCCGCGTGTTCGGCCTTCTGCAACCCGATGGCCGCCATGGGCTCATCCTGGAAGCGGGATCGAACTTCGACGTCCGCCTTGCCAACGAAATCGGCGAGGCCACGATGATCCACTGGCATGGCCTGACCCCTCCTTGGCACCAGGACGGCGTGCCGGACAATCCGAAGCCACTGCTCAAGCCGGGCGATGTCGCCCGCTACACCTTCCCCGTAGGCGCTGGCGGCACACATTGGATGCACGCTCATACGCTTCAGGAACAGAACCTGCTGGCGGCCCCCCTCATCGTCAGGACGGCCTCCGATCTCGCGCGCGACGAGCAGGAGGTGGTCGTCCTGCTGCACGACTTCTCCTTCAAGCCCGCCGAGGAATTGCTCGCGAAGCTGAAGGGCGGCGGAGGTCACGCCGCGCCGATGGACCATTCCGCGATGGGCCACGGGGGCAACACTCACCAGCCTGCGACGACAAGCCAAGCGACGGCCAGCGACCTCAACGACATCGACTACGATGCCTATCTCGCCAATGATCGCGCTCTCGATGATCCCGACGTGATCCGGGTGGAGCGTGGCGGCCGGGTCCGCCTACGCATCATCAACGGCGCCACCGCGACGGCCTTCACCATCGAGACTGGATCGGTTCCCGGCACGCTCTTTGCGGTGGATGGCAGGGACGTCGAGCCGATCGTCGGCACGGCCTTCCCGCTCAGCATGGGCCAGCGGCTCGACATCCGGCTGTCCTTGCCTGTGGGTCCGGGCGCCTATCCCGTTCTCGCGCTGCGTGAAGGGGCCAGCGAACGCACCGGGGTGATCCTCGCCACGCAGGGAGCCTCGGTGCAACGCGTCGCCGGAAGCGCCGAGCACGCCGGTCCGATCGTCGAACTCGGACTCGAGCGGAAGCTGCGGGCCCTGCATTCGCTTCCCGTCCGGGCTCCCGATCGCCGCTTCGCGCTGACCCTCACCGGCCGGATGCAGGACTACACGTGGGGGATCGGCGGCGCGGACGATCTCCGGATCCGGAAAGGCGAGAGGATCGAGGTCACGATGCGAAACGCATCGATGATGTCGCATCCGATGCACCTGCACGGTCATCATTTCCAGGTCACCGCCATCGACGGGGTATCGCTCCCGGGAGCCGTGCGCGATACGGTCCTCGTGCCGCCGGACGCAGCCGTGACGATCACGTTCGATGCCGACAATCCCGGCCGCTGGCCGTTGCATTGTCACCACCTCTACCACATGGCGACGGGCATGATGGCCCAGCTTGCCTATGAAGGGATCGGCTAGCCTCGGCCGGCGCGTCACCGCATCTGGACTCAGCTTTCGGCGCCCGGACCCGTGCACATGGCCTGTCCGGGCGCTCGCCTGAACTGAAGCGTCCATTCGTGGGGCGTTCTCGTCGATCTCGACTACCCTGGCTCCCGCGTCCGGTGGACGAAAGTTTCCATGCCGCGGTCCCTCAGAAATCCAATCTTGTGGTATAATATACGAGGCACGGTTCCTTGATCCAAGGAGGCGAGAATGGGTCTCCAGGGTGTCCTTTTCGCAGCGGCGGGACTGCTGCCCTTCCTCGTCGCTTCCACTGAGATCGCTCAAGCTCATCCCTCGGGATTGCGATTGGGCGCCCAAGAGATCACGCAAGCGGTTCACGGCAAGCTATGCACTACGCCGGGAGGCGCGAGGTTCGCGTTCGGAGCCGACGGACACTTCGCGTATGACGGGCTATGGCAGACCACTGGCAGCTATGTGGTCGCCGACAATTCGATCGTAGTCACGTTCGACAGCGGCCTTCGTCGAGCTTTCGCGATGTCCGTCAGGGATGGCGTACTCTACATGGAACAGACACGCGTATCGTGCGCCAACGGTGGATGATAGGCGGTTCGTCTTGCGCCCACTGCGGCAAAGGGGCGATGCCGTCGCGGACAACGACTTCAACGGTGCTGCTTCAGATGGTGGCCGCTCGGCGCCGCCGGCGATGGATTGCGGTAGCCACGCAGAACATCATATCGCGCGATCTGATCCGAGGTGAGCAGGCCAGCCGTCTCGATATGGGCCTGCAAATGTACCGCCCGCAATGAGCCCTGCCTGGTGCCGATTTGGGCCGTCAGTTCACGCAGGCGCAATGGCTCGATCGTGCGCCGTGCGAAGGCCACATCGAGCTTGAGCTCCAAGTCCAGGATTTCGGCGCCCAACGCCATCGCGCCCGCTTTCATGCGCGCCTCGGATTTCTTCAAGCCGCTGCGCTGTTCGGCCGAAAGCTGGAGTTCGGACGCCAGTTCGAGCGCGTGAAGTGGACCGGGATATCGGTTGAGTTCCGCGGGCTTGGCCAAACCCATGCCGCGCCCCAAAGACAGGTCATCGATCTCATTTCGTGAGAGAGCCTTGATCTCGCGCGCCTCCTGGCCAGCGTAAGGACTCACGGATTGAGCCGAGACGGGAGCGACCCATCCGGAGATCGCCAGGATGAGCAGGCTGAACGCGATTGCTTTGATCATGGAACGGTCTCCTCGATCATTCCGATAAGGGTGTCGGAAGCGCCGCAACATGATTGAAATCATGTCAGCTCGATAATGCCGTTTCCTCTCCGAATGATCCGTTCGGATTCCAACAGCGCGAGCGTCCGGTACAGAACCTCAGGCGCCAGACCGATCATCGCCGCGATGTCCTTCAGCGGCCCGCCGATGGTAATGGTGCGGCCGTCGACGCCGGTTCGCGCCACGAGGTAGCCGAGCACCCGCTCTCGCGCCGAGCGAACATCGCGCAGGGTCAAGGCGGACCGGAGTTCCATCACCTGCCGAGCAAGGTCCGCCGTTAGCTCCAACCGTGCGGTCGCATCGCCCTCCAACAGGGCGAGCGCCGCTGACTTGGGAAAGCAGGCGACCGAGCTCTCCGCCACGGCCCGCGCATCGCAATGATATGTCTCGACGAACAACGAGGCTTCGGCGAAACGCTCTCCCGGTCCGGCGACGAAGAGGAGGGTCTCGCACCCACTGGCGCTGAAGCGCGCAAGGCGAATCTGCCCTCTGCGGACCAGGAAGAAGCCCCGCGTCGCATCCCCGCTCGCGAATAGAGTCTCGCCCGCCGCGAGTTCCCGAATGACCGGCTTCAATCCGGCGAGGATGGACGCCATTGCCATCAGATCTGTTGCAGCCCCCGATAGCGCGCGAAAACATGCTGCCTGCTGGCGGAAAAGATGACGACGTCATAATCCTCGGGCGCCTGCCCGGGCACCTGCATTCCTGGTGAACCGACCGGCATCCCTGCAACCGCGAGGCCCGTCACCTTCGGGCGCTCGATCAGAAGCCGCTTGATCGCCTCGGCCGGAACGTGGCCTTCGACGACATAGCCACCGATTTCGGCGGTGTGGCAGGACATCAGACTATCGGGCACACCCAGCCGGGTCTTAAGCGGCGTGACGTCGGCAACCTCAACCATCTCAACCGGAAAGCCTGCTTTCCGCATATGCGTGACCCAGCCGCGGCAACAGCCGCAATTGGGATCCCGGGTCACGACCATCTTCGGAGGCGTCTCGGCGGCCGAAACAGGGCGCCGCAGCGCGAACGCTGAAACCGCCTGTGCGGCGCCGATCAACAGCGCGCGGCGGGATAGGGAAAGCTCGATCGGCACGATTGTCTCCTTTGCCTTGGTTAGGTCCTTCTCCAGTCGCGCGTCCAGCACCTTCACCGGAAGAAGACGTATTTTACGAGCGCGGCGATCACGAGCAGCAGAACCGCGATTCCGAGCAGGCCCGCGAGACCCATGCCCCAGCCCATTTCACCCATCATGTCGTGCATGCCTGGTCCCTCCATCATTCGACAGCAGCAACAAGGGGCGCTGAGGCGGCTTCCGATGCTGCCTTCTCAGGCGCCAGGGTCGACGGCAGCCGCCAGCCCTTGACCAGGCCGTAGATCGCCGGGATCACCAGCAGCGTCAGCACGGTCGAGGAGACCATTCCGCCGATCATCGGCACGGCGATCCGCTGCATCACCTCCGAGCCCGTGCCGGTGTTCCAGAGGATGGGGAGCAGTCCCGCCATGATCGCGACCACGGTCATGATCTTCGGCCGCACGCGTTCGACGGCACCGAGCATGATTGCCTCATGCAGGTCCGCGCGGGTGAACGCCCGCCCCTGTGCTTCACAGCGCGCACGCACCTCGCCGAGCGCGTGATCGAGGTAGATCAGCATGATCACGCCGGTCTCGGCAGCGACGCCGGCGAGCGCAATGAAGCCGACCGCAACGGCGACCGACATGTTGAAGCCGAGCCACCAGAGCAGCCAGATGCCGCCGACCAGCGCGAATGGCAGCGAGAGCATGACGATGAACGTCTCGGTCAGCCTGCGGAAATTCAGGTAGAGCAGCAGGAAGATGATCGCGAGCGTCACCGGCACGACCAGCTTGAGGCGTGCCTCGGCCCGTTCGAGATATTCGAACTGACCGCTCCAGGCGATGCGGAAGCCCGCGGGCAGCTTGACGCTCTGCGCGATCGCGTTCTGGGCGTCGCGAACGTAGCCGCCGAGGTCGCGCCCGACCGTATCGACGAAGATGTAGACCGCGAGCTCGCCATTCTCGGTCCGGATCGAGGTGGCGCCACGCTTGCGCTCGACGCTTGCGACCTCGCCGAGCGGCAAGCTGGCGCCGGACGGCGTCGAGACCTGGACCTCGCGCGCGATCGCCTGCGGATCGGAGCGCAGGTCGCGAGGATAGCGGATCGCCACCCCGTAGCGCTCGCGCCCTTCGACCGTCGTCGTCACGGTCTCGCCGCCCATCGCCATCACGACCGCATTCTGGACGTCGCCAACGGAAAGCCCGTAGCGGCCGAGTGCGATCCGGTCCGGCACGATGTCGAGAAAATAGCCGCCGATGACGCGCTCGGCATAGGCACTGCTCGTGCCCGGGACGGCCTTCAGCACCGTCTCGATCTGGCGAGAGATCGCCTCCATCTGGGCGAGATCGGTGCCGAACACCTTGACCCCGATCGGCGTGCGGATGCCGGTCGCGAGCATGTCGATGCGCGCGCGGATGGGCTGCGTCCAGGCGTTGGAGACGCCGGGGAACTGGAGCGCCTTGTCCATCTCCGCCTTGAGGCTGTCGAGCGTGACGCCTTCGCGCCATTCCGCCTTCGGTTTCAGGTTGATGATGGTCTCGAACATCTCGGTCGGGGCCGGATCGGTCGCGGTCTGGGCGCGGCCGGCCTTGCCGTAGACCGAGGCGACCTCCGGGAAGGAGCGGATGATCTGGTTCTGCGTCTGGAGCAGCTCGGCCGCCTTGGTGACGGAGATGCCCGGCAGGGTCGTGGGCATGTACATCAGCGTGCCCTCGTTCAGCGTCGGCATGAACTCCGAGCCGAGCTGTCGCGCCGGCCAGACGCTGACGCCCAGCAACGCGAGCGCCAGCAGGATGGTCAGCACCCTGGCCCTGAGCACGCCCCCGATCAGCGGCCGGTAGAGCCAGATCAGAACCCTGTTGATCGGGTTCTTGTGCTCCGGGATGATCCGGCCCCGGATGAAGACCACCATCAGCGCCGGCACCAAAGTCACCGACAGGAAGGCGGCCGCCGCCATCGCGAAGGTCTTGGTGTAGGCGAGCGGCCCGAACAGGCGACCCTCCTCCCCCTCCAGCGTGAAGATCGGCAGGAAGGAGACGGTGATCACGAGCAGGCTGAAGAACAGCGCCGGCCCGACCTCGCTTGCCGCCTCGATGATGATCTCGATGCGCGGCTTGCCCGGGGTGCTGCGTTCGAGATGCTTGTGCGCGTTCTCGATCATGACGATGGCGGCGTCGATCATGGCGCCGACCGCGATGGCGATGCCGCCCAGGCTCATGATGTTGGAGCCCAGCCCCAGCGCCTTCATCGCCGCGAACGCGATCAGGATGCCGACAGGCAGCATGAGGATCGCCACCAGCGCGCTGCGCAGATGCAGGAGGAAGACGATGCAGACCAACGCGACGATGACGCTCTCCTCGATCAGCGTCAACTTGAGCGTCTCGATCGCGCGCTCGATCAGGTGCGAGCGGTCGTAGACCGGCACGATCTCGGCCCCGCCCGGCAAGGTCGCTGCGATCTCTGCGAGCCTCGCCTTGGCGCGCTCGATCACGCCGAGCGCGTTCGCCCCTAAGCGCTGCAGCACGATGCCGCTGGCGACCTCGCCCTCGCCGTTGAGTTCGGTGATGCCGCGCCGCTCGTCGGGACCGAGCTCGACTCTCGCGACGTCGGCGAGCCTGAGCGGCGCGCCGCGCTCGGTCCGGAGCACGATGTTCTCGATATCGGCGATCGACTTGAGATAACCGCGCCCGCGCACCACGAACTCGAACTCGGCGAGCTCGACGGTGCGGCCGCCGACATCCATGTTGCTGTTGCGCACGGCCTCGCGAAGGGTCGCCAGCGACACGCCTTGCGCCCGCAGCCGCACCGGGTCGACCACGATCGCATATTGCTTGACGAAGCCGCCGACGCTGGCGACCTCGGCTACGCCCTCCGCGCGCGACGCGGCGAAGCGCACCGACCAGTCCTGGACCGAGCGCAACTCGGATAGCGTCATGTCCTTGGCCATGACGGCGTATTGGTAGACCCAGCCGACGCCGGTGGCGTCGGGTCCCAATGTCGGCGAGACGCCGGCGGGAAGCCGGCGGGCGGCGGCGTTGAGATATTCGAGCACGCGCGAGCGCGCCCAGTACGGGTCCGTGCCGTCCTCGAAGATGACGTAGACGAAGGAGACGCCGAAGAAGGAGAAGCCGCGCACGACACGCGCCTTCGGCACCGTCAGCATCGAGGTCGTCAGCGGATAGGTGACCTGATCCTCGATCACCTGCGGCGCCTGGCCGGGATATTCGGTGTAGACGATGACCTGCACGTCGGAGAGATCGGGGATGGCGTCGAGTGGCAGCGTCTTGACCGCATAGATGCCCGCCGCGACCGCGAACGCCGTGGCGACGAAGACGAGGACGAGGTTGCGCGCCGACCGGGCGATCAGGCGGGCGATCATGGCTTGATCTCCGCAGGTTTTTGTTCTGCCGGCGCGCCGAGCCCGCTCAGAGCGGCCTTGAGGTTGCTTTCGGCGTCGATCAGGAAGTTGGCCGAGACGACGACGCGGTCGCCCTCCGAGACGCCGTCGCTGATCGCGACCATGCCGTCGCCGCGCTGGCCGAGCCTCACCTCGCGCGGCTCGAAGCGGCCCTCGCCGCGATCGAGGATAACGACGCGGCGCGTGCCGGTGTCGATCACGGCGCTGTCGGGCACGGCGAGGACGGGGCCAGCTTCTCCTGAGCCGATCTCGACATCGGCATACATGTTGGGCAGCAGCATGCCGGCGCGGTTGTCGATCTCGATGCGGACCTTGGTGGTGCGCGTCGCCTCCGCCACCTGCGGATAGATCAGGCCGACCTTGCCGGCGAACTCCGTGCCGGGCCGCCCGCGCAGACGGATGATGGCGGGCGCGCCGATGCGGATCGCGGCGAGATCACCCTCCGGAACATCGGCCAGCACCCAGATCATCGAGACGTCGGCGAGCCGGAACAAGCTGTCGCCCGACGCCATCCTCATGCCGTCGACGACATTGCGCTCCAGCACGATGCCGTCGCGCGGGGCCGACCAGACGATCGTCAGCGGCACTTTTCGGGTCCGCTCGATCTCGGCGACGATCTCCGGCTGCACGCCGAGATTCTCCAGCCGCTGGCGCGCGCCGCCTTCGGGCACGCCGCGCCCGGCCGCGTTGAGCTCGGCGACGAACTGCGCGCTCGCCGCCGTGATCTCGGGCGAATAGATCCGGACCAGCCGGTCGCCCTTGGCGACGCGGTCGCCGGTCGTGACGGCTGCGACCTCCTGGATGAAGGCGTCCGAGCGCGTCGCGACGACGGAGACGCGGCGCTCGTCGAGCTGAACCGTGCCGGGAACCCGGATCGACCGGCTTATCGCCTGACGGACGACGGGCTCGGAACGCACACCGCTGCGCTGGATGCGTCCGGGGGAGAGTTTGATGACCGTGTCGCCGGCCTCTTCGCCGGCATAGACCGGCAAATAGTCCATCCCCATCCAGTCCTTTTTGGGAACCGGCGAGGTGTCGGGCAGACCCATCGGATTTCGGTAGTAAAGCAGCTTCCGCTCGGCCTCGGTGGCTGCGGCGGGGCCGGCGGCGCTCTGCGCCGGTCTGGCCGCAGGCGGATCGAAGCTGATCTCCTCGCTGGCGCGGACGGGAAGGAAGTCGCGCCCGTCTTCGGTCTTGCGGGGTTCGGACGCATAGACCGGCTGCCCATCGGGATGGCGCCAATAGGCGATCGGCCCGGCGGCGGACGCTGGCTCGGCTTTGGGCGCGGCCGGCGATCTGGCCATGACGATCTGATGGAGCCGATCGAGGCCTGGCAGGACGAGCCCGCGCGTCCCGGCGACATACCCTCCCGCGCCCGCCGCCGTCACGGCGGCGAGAGCGAGGACCGCGAGCACGACCCGCTTCATGGCGTCGCCTTCAGGACGAGACGGCTTTCCAGCGTGCCGTCCTCGCCCTGCACCTTGGCCGCCAGCGACAACCGCCAGCCGCCCTCCATGGTGAGGTTTGTCCTGAAGCTGTAGCTGCCGGGCTCGGTCGCGGGCATCGGCTCCAGTTTCGAGGCCATCGTCGCCATGCCGTCGGGCTCCATGTCGATGCGGCTGGCGAAAATGACAGCGTCGGGCACCGCCTTGCCGCTGCGCCTGTCGACGAGCCGGACGGTGACGACGACGCCGTCGCCCTGTTTCAGCTCCTCTTGCGTGAGCTGGAACTCGTAGTCCTTGATGTCGGCGAAGGCCGGTAGCGTGGAGATGGCGAGCGGAAACGCGGCGACGAGCGCGCGCATGAAAGTCATGAAAGACATGGTGGACGTCCCGAATGAATCAGGCTGCCGCGCTCTGGCGCAGCTATCGCGCGGCCCTTAGAGTCCGTCCCGGAACTCATGACGCTCGCGCGATGCGGCGGATAAGAACCATGGCGGCGGCTGCGTAGAGGAAGGCCGTCGCGGAGGCGATGGTG
>NZ_JBHSLU010000117.1:0-1336 GCF_042655245.1 Allobosea massiliensis
GCTTCACCCGCATCGGGCGCTCGGATATCGTTCACCCCGCGAGTTCATCGCGGCCCAAGCAGCACCGTGAGAAATGTCCGGGCTTTTGGGGGCTACAACAAAAGCGGCCGTTTTCGTTTCTGCTTATGTGCAAGCGATAGTGAGGCCAGCGCGTTTGCTGGGAGGCCTCGTAGCCGAGTGGTCTCAGGTTGATCGGCAACAAAAAAGGGCCGGAAATTCCGGCCCCCTGACGCAATCTGATCTCGCTCAATTCAGGTGGATGACCCTGGCCCCGGAAGCCTGCGAGTAGCTCTGTGTCGGCTGCGGCGCCGGATAGTAGCTTGTCGGCGAGGCAGCCTGTGCGGAGCCTCCAAACCAGCCGCCGGCGGCAGAAGCAGAGCTCGAAGAGTTCTTTTTGCCGAAGCCGAAGATGGCGCCCACGACCTCACATGATTCCTGAAGGCCTCGCTTGAGGTCGATCCTGCGCGGGTCGATGCAGTGAGCCACGGTGGTCATGTTGACCTTCATGGTCTTGATGTCGAACGAACCGCGCTCATCGCACGACGCGCCGAGTGCCATCAGCCCGACGAAGGTGGTCATGCAAAGACGCCCGATCATGTGATCTCCGGCAGGGAAGGGGCGAATATGCCCGCTGGCAATGTAGAGCCCGGGCATTCGCCTGTCTAACGAGAGAAGCGCCATGCGCGGTTTTTCGCGTGGTTTTTCGTCACTTTTTGGTCGTCGCCTAGAAGGACGGCTCGCCGCTCGAGGCGGCGTCGGCCGCCACCGGAGGAATAGCATCCAGTCGATCGGCCTGCCGTTTCGGGACGGCCACGATGTGCGTCACCACAAGGCGGATACCTGATGATGGTTTCGGCGATTGTGCGCCGTTGAAGTGCGTCGAAGAGAGATTGCCTTTGATCAGCACCAGGTCACCGATCGCGACGAATTGGGTGACGTACTCCCTCAGCCCCGGGTCTTCGACTGAGAGGCCGAAAACGGCGGTCCCAGCCGCCTTCCAGGTGCTAGGTGCCTCGCCTGACGATGTCCGGTTGGACACCGCCACGGTCAGCTTTACCACCGTTTGAAGGGGCTGCATGTGAGCCACGCGACCGTTGATTTCGAAGCTGGCGGACTGAAACCTGCTCATGGCCGTGAATCCCGAAGCTCTCTTGTCGCGCTCATAATTGGGGAAGCTCGATGTCGAGCGGCTGTCGATCCACGGTCGGGCCGGGCTCCTCCTCGGTGCTTTTGGACTCTGGTGTCAGGCGCCACGACAAACTGCCCCCCTGACGCCATGAGGAACTGACCCCTCTGGAGAGGAGGTCGGCATGGAAGAGCAAGAGGTTCAGAGTTC
>NZ_JBHSLU010000118.1:0-7042 GCF_042655245.1 Allobosea massiliensis
CCATCGTCAGCCTGCCAGCCGTGGCCGCCTGACCAGCCCGACCAAAGCCGGCACGCGGTGGCTCTGCGAAGCTACACCACCAGCAGGGACACGACCCCTGTTACGTGATGGCGCCCGAAGGCACCGACGGTCTGGAAGGCAGTTCCTTTGACCTATGTCAAAGATTGAAGCACGACATCGCGCTGACCGCAATCGTGAAATGATTATCGATCGAAACTGTATTCGCAGGCAATCGCAGCGACAGATCACCGATAAACTGTTGCGAAAACAACAAAAGGACCAGCGCGTTCACACTGATCTACTCCGGCAGCGGTCGGGGGGAGCGCGACGCGCTGGAGCTGCCGGGCCGCTCACGAAGCAGCGATCAAACCTTAGGCAGCCGCAACGCATATGTCCACTCAATTTGACATTGCAGCGCAGCAAAGTGTCATGATGAGTTGACACATACTCTGGAGGACGCCAATCTCCCCCCATCGACGCCGCGGCGATCCGCCAGCGGCGCAGCGGACCGGAGACGTCCGATGCCGGCAGGGCCGAGGGAAGGCAGCGTCAAGACGCTCTACACGCCCGAGCAGCGTCGTCGCCGGGACGCTTCCCGCTGGACGCTGGTCCAGGGCTTGCTCGCCCCCCTTCAGTTCCTCGTCTTCCTCGTCAGCCTCGCGCTCGTGCTGCGCTATCTCGCAACCGGCGCGGGCTATGACGCCGCGAACCTGTCGATCATCCTCAAGACGCTGGTGCTCTACACCATCATGGTGACGGGAGCCCTGTGGGAGCGCGACGTTTTCGGGGTCTATCTCTTCGCGCCTGCCTTCTTCTGGGAGGACGCGGTCAGCTTCGTCGTCATCGCGCTGCACACGGCCTATCTGGTCACCATCGTCACGGGCTGGCTGACGCCGGCCGAGCAGATGCTGATCGCGCTCGCCGCCTACGCGACCTATGTCGTCAACGCCGCGCAGTTCCTGCTGAAGCTGCGCGCGGCCCGCTTGCAGGCCGCGGCCGCCCCCGGCGCGCTCGACGACCGGCTGGAACTGGCATCATGAACGCGCCGCTTCTCGCCACGCCCGTGCCCGCCTCGGGCTGCGCCGCCCCGCCGGTCCTGCGCGAGCGCGGCCAGCGCGAGGTGTTCTGCGGCCTGACCGGGATCATGTGGCTGCACCGCAAGATCCAGGACGCGTTCTTCCTGATCGTCGGCTCGCGCACCTGCGCCCATCTCATGCAGTCGGCCGCCGGCGTGATGATCTTCGCCGAGCCGCGCTTCGCCACCGCCATCATCGAGGAGAAGGACCTCGCCGGCCTCGCCGACGCCAATGCCGAACTCGACGCCGTCGTCGAGCGCCTGCTCGCCCGGCGGCCCGAGATCCGAATGCTCTTCCTCGTCGGCTCCTGCCCCTCCGAGGTCATCAAGCTCGACCTCTCGCGGGCCGCGCTGCGGCTTGGCCAGCGCTTCGCACCGCAGGTGCGGGTGCTGAACTATTCCGGCAGTGGCATCGAGACGACCTTCACTCAAGGCGAGGACGCCTGCCTGACCGCGCTTGTCCCGACCCTGCCGGCCGAACCCGCTGGCGCGGAAGCCTCTCTGCTCGTCGTCGGGGTGCTGGCGGATGCGGTCGAGGACCAGTTCCGCCGGCTCCTCGGCGCGATGGGCATCACAAGCCTCGCCTTCCTGCCGGCCCGTCGTGCCGCGGACATGCCGGCAGTGGGTCCGAACACCCGCTATCTGCTCGTCCAGCCGTTCCTCGGTGAGACGGCCCGCGCCCTTGAGAACCGCGGCGCGACGCGCCTCGCCGCCCCCTTCCCGCTCGGCGCCGAGGGCACCGCCGCCTGGCTGCGCGCCGCTGCCGAAGCATTCGGCGTCGCGGATGCGGTCTTCAACGCCGCCATCGCCGCGCCGCGCGAGCGAGCCGTGAAAGCGCTGCACCATTCGCGCGCCGCCCTGCGCGGCCGGCGCATCTTCTTCTTCCCCGACAGCCAGCTCGAGATCCCGATCGCCCGCTTCCTGGCCCGCGAACTCGAGATGGAGCTGGTCGAGGTCGGCACGCCCTATCTGCACAAGGAGCATCTCGCGGCGGACATCGCTTTGCTGCCGGCCGGCGTCCAGCTCAGCGAGGGCCAGGACGTCGACCGCCAGCTCGACCGCTGCCTAGCGGCGGCGCCCGATATCACCGTCTGCGGGCTCGGCCTCGCCAATCCGCTGGAGGCGAAGGGCCTGACGACCAAATGGGCGATCGAGCTCGTCTTCACCCCGATTCAGGGCTTCGAGCAGGCCGGCGATCTCGCCGAACTGTTCGCACGGCCATTGAACCGGCGCGCGGCGCTGGAGGTGTAGCCATGCAGCTCACCGTCTGGACCTATGAAGGCCCCCCGCATGTCGGCGCGATGCGGATCGCCACCGCGATGACCGACGTGCATTACGTCCTGCACGCCCCGCAGGGCGACACCTATGCTGACCTGCTCTTCACCATGATCGAGCGGCGCGGCCAGCGCCCGCCGGTGACCTACACCACCTTCCAGGCGCGCGATCTCGGTGGCGACACCGCCGATCTGTTCCAGCGCGCCGCGCTCGACGCCTATGAGCGCTTCCGGCCGGCCGCCATGCTCGTCGGCGCCTCCTGCACCGGGGAACTGATCCAGGACGATCCGGCGGGCCTCGCTCGCGCGCTCGGACTGCCGATCCCGGTGATCCCGCTCGAATTGCCCTCCTATCAGCGCAAGGAGAACTGGGGCGCGGCCGAGACCTTCTACCAGCTGGTGCGCGGCCTCGCCGGCCCGCACATGCCCCCACCCGGAAGCGCCCGCCCCGCGCGCAAGCTCGGCGAACCGGCCCGCTGCAACATTCTGGGGCCGACGGCGCTCGGCTTCCGCCATCGCGACGATGTCCGCGCCGTCAAGGAGCTGCTGGCGCGGCTCGGCGTCGGGGTGAACGTCGTCGCGCCCTGGCAGGCCGGCGCCGCCGACATCGCCCGGCTAGGCCAGGCCGACTTCAACGTCGTGCTCTATCCCGAGATCGCGGGGCTCGCCGCCCAATGGCTGAAGCGGGCCTTCGGCCAGCCGACCATCGCCAGCGTGCCGATCGGCGTCGGTGCCACGCGCGACTTCGTCACGGAGGTGGCCCGGCTCGCCGGGGTCGACCCCGCCCCGGTCCTGGCCGACGAGACCTCGCGCCTGCCCTGGTATTCGCGCTCGGTCGATTCGACCTATCTCACCGGCAAGCGCGTCTTCATCTTCGGCGACGCGACCCATGCCGTCGCCGCCGCCCGCATCGCCAGCGAGGAGCTGGGCTTCAGGGTCGTCGGCCTCGGCACCTATTCCCGCGAGCAGGCCCGCGACATGCGCGAGGCCGCCGCCCGGCTCGGGCTCGAGGCTCTGATCACCGACGATTACCTCGAAGTCGAAGCCGCCTGCGCCGAGTTGCAACCCGAGCTCGTGCTCGGCACGCAGATGGAGCGCCACATCGCCAAGCGCCTCGGCATCCCCTGCGCGGTGATCTCGGCGCCGGTCCATGTCCAGGACTTCCCTGCGCGCTACTCGCCGCAGATGGGCTTCGAGGGTGCCAATGTCATCTTCGACTCCTGGGTCCATCCGCTGATGATGGGCCTCGAGGAACACCTGCTCGGCATGTTCCGCGACGATTTCGAGTTCAACGACGGCGCCGGCTCCTCGCATCTCGGCACCCCTGTCATTCCGGGGCTTCGCGAAGCGAAGAACCCGGAACCCACGACCGTGCACGCCGCTGCCAGCGGTCCGGTCGATCGGGCTCACCCCGTCGTGGCTTCCGGGTTCGGCCCTGACGGGCCGCCCCGGAATGACGGCGAGAAAGCCGACAGGCCGATCGTCCTCAGCTGGGCGCCGGACGCCGAACTCGAACTCAAGAAGATCCCGTTCTTCGTGCGCGGCAAGGCGCGGCGCAACACCGAAAAATTCGCAGGCGAACGCGGGATCAGCCCGATCACGGTGGAGACACTCTACGATGCCAAAGCCCATTTCGGCCGCTGATTTCGTCCCCACCCTGCTGGCGATGGTCATGATCGACCGGCGCCGCGCCTTGATGGGCGACGGTGCCATCGCCCCCGACGCCCCGCGCGCGACGGAGCAGGCCTCGGCCCACCGGCCGGGCCCCGCGGAGCGTCAGGCCCGCGAGCGAAGCGGCGAGCATTCCAGCGAGGCCCGGGCATGACCGTCCTGTTCCAGCATCCCGGCCTCAAGGCCGACTACCGCGCCAAGACCCCACCGCCTCCGGGCGAGGACGGCGAAGGCTCGGTCCAGGTCCAGATGGACCAGCTGATGGCCTGCGAGAGCGCCAAGGTCTTCGCCGTCTACGGCAAGGGCGGCATCGGCAAGTCGACGACCTCGTCCAACCTCTCCGTCGCCTTCTCCCGCATGGGCAAGCGCGTGCTGCAGATCGGCTGCGACCCCAAGCACGATTCCACCTTCACCTTGACCAAGAAGCTGATGCCGACGGTCATCGATGTGCTCGAGACGGTGAACTTCCATTCGGAGGAGCTGCGCGTCGAGGATTTCTGCTTCGAGGGCTACAACGGCGTCATGTGCATCGAGGCCGGCGGGCCGCCGGCCGGCACCGGGTGCGGCGGCTATGTCGTCGGCCAGACGGTGAAGCTGCTCAAGGAGCACCATCTGCTCGAGGACACCGACGTGGTGATCTTCGACGTGCTCGGCGACGTCGTCTGCGGCGGTTTCGCGGCGCCCCTCCAGCATGCCGAGCGGGCCGTCATCGTCACCGCCAACGATTTCGACTCGATCTTCGCGATGAACCGCATCGTCGCCGCCATCAAGGCGAAGTCGAAGAACTACGAGGTCCGCGTTGGTGGCGTCATCGCCAACCGCTCCGCCGGCACGGACGAGATCGACCGCTTCAACGCCGCCACGGGCCTGAAGCGCCTCGCCCATTTCCCCGATCTCGACGCCATCCGCCGCTCGCGGCTGAAGAAGGCGACGCTGTTCGAGATGGGCGATGCGCCCGAGGTCCTCGCGGTCCAGCGCGAATACATGAACCTCGCCGAGCAGCTCTGGGCCGGCGGGCCGGCGCTCGACGCCCGCCCGATGAAGGATCGCGAGATCTTCGATTTCCTGGGGTACGAGTGATGGCGGACGCCAATTACATCCAGCGCCGCGGCGAGCTGCAGACCTATTTCGACCGCACCGCGGTCGAGGCCTGGGCCCGGCTGACCACGGATGCGCCCGTCAGCGGCATCCGCGCCACGGTCCGCGCCGGCCGCGAGGCCATGCGCAACAAGCTTCTCGCCTGGCTGCCCGACGACATCCGCGGCGCCCGCATCCTCGACGCCGGCTGCGGCACCGGGGCGCTCGCCGTCGAATGCGCCCTGCGCGGCGCCCATGTCACCGCCATCGACCTCTCGCCCACCCTCGTCGCGCTCGCGCAGGACCGCTGCCCGCGCAAGCTCTGCGGCGGCTCGATCAGCTTCCGCACCGGCGACATGCTCGATCCCGCGCTCGGCCGCTTCGACCATGTCGTCGCGATGGACTCGCTGATCCACTACAAGGCCGCGGACATCGTCGGCGCCCTGTCGCGCCTGGCCGAGCGCACGGCCGGCTCGATGCTGGTCACCCACGCGCCGCGCACGCCGGCGCTGACGCTGATGCACTGGGCCGGCCTCGCCTTCCCCCGGGCGGACCGGGCGCCCGCGATCGAGCCCGTCAGCTCTGGCACCCTCGCGCGGGCCATCGCCGGCGAGCGCAGCCTCTCTCCCTGGCGGATCGGCCGCAGCGAGCGGGTGTCCAGCGCCTTCTACAAATCCCAGGCCCTGGAGCTCGTCGCCCGATGAACCCGGTCTCGGCCGCCTTCGTGAAGGGTCTGACGCGGATCGCTCCGCGCTGGCTACCCTTTGCGGACGCGGCCTCGCCGGAACTGCCGCTGGGCCGGATCCTGCGGCTGTCGCTCTTCCAGATCGCGGTCGGGATGGCCACCGTCCTGCTGGTCGGCACCCTCAACCGGGTGATGATCGTCGAGCTGAACGTCTCCGCGACGCTGGTCGCGGCGATGGTCTGCCTGCCTTTCCTCTTCGCGCCGCTGCGCGCACTCATCGGCCATCGCTCGGACATGCACCGCTCGGTGCTGGGCTGGCGCCGCGTGCCCTATATCTGGTTCGGCTCGCTGCTGCAGTTCGGCGGGCTCGCGATCATGCCCTTCGCGCTGCTCGTTCTCTCGGGAGACGGCGTCGGCCCGGTGCTCTACGGCCAGATCGGCGCCGCGCTCGCCTTCCTGCTCGTGGGAGCCGGCCTCCACACGACGCAGACCGCCGGGCTGGCGCTGGCCACGGACCTCGCCACGCCCGCGACGCGCGCCCGCGTCGTCGCCCTGCTTTATGTCGCCCTGCTCGTCGGCATGGTCGCGAGTGGGCTGGTCTTCGCCTGGCTGCTGGCCGATTTCTCGCCCCTGCGCCTGATCCAAGTGGTGCAGGGTGCCGCCGTCGTCACCATGGTGCTGAACGTCGTCGCGCTCTGGAAACAGGAAGCCCGCAACCCGACCTTGACGCGCTTCGACCGCGAGCGCCCGGCCTTCGCCGCCATGCTGCAGGGCTTCCTCGCGCGGCCGGGCGCGACGCGCTTTCTCGTGGCGGTCGCGCTCGGCACCGCCGCCTTCAACATGCAAGACGTGATCCTCGAGCCCTACGGCGCCCAGGTGCTGAAACTGAGCGTCAGCGGCACGACGATCCTGACCGCCCTTCTCGCCACAGGCTCGCTGGCCGCCTTCGCGCTGGCGGCGCGTGCCCTGAATGCGGGCGTCGATCCGCACCGCCTCGCCGCGCTGGGTCTGGTCTGCGGCCTCGTCGCCTTCCCCTGCGTGATCTTCGCCGGTGCCATCGAGGCGCCGGGCCTGTTCCGCTTCGGCACGGGGCTGATCGGCTTCGGCGGCGGCCTCTTCGCCGTCGGCACCCTGACCATCGCCATGGAGCTCGACGACGGCCCTCAGAGTCCGTCCCGGAACTCATGACGCTCGCGCGATGCGGCGGATAAGAACCATGGCGGCGGCTGCGTAGAGGAAGGCCGTCGCGGAGGCGATGGT
>NZ_JBHSLU010000119.1:0-9392 GCF_042655245.1 Allobosea massiliensis
CGGGGATCTCTCGGTTCAGGGTTGGCGTTCACAACCCAAACCTAACCGGCAATCGCCGGTGACCACCGTCAGCTACACCACGCTATGGGACACGACCCTTGGGCGGGACGTGGCGGTCCTGGAGCACGATCCTTCCGGCATTGTCGAAGTCGCGTGAGGTTACCGCGATCGATCTGCCGGGGCATGGCGAAACACCGGCGGCGGCAGACAGCGGCACCTTCGCCGGTCTAGCTGACAGCGTGGAGCGTTTCATCCTGGATCAGGGGCTGGAGGGCATTGATATCGTAGGCAGCTCGCTCGGGGCGCGGATCGCCCTGGAGATGGCGCGCCGCGGCAGGGTTGGCGCCACTGTCGCTTTGGACCCTGGCGGTTTCTGGAGAGGCTGGGAGCGCACCTACTTCCGGACAACGCTCGCGCTATCGATCCGTCTTGTCCGAGGACTGCGTCCGGTGCTGCCGGGGCTCTCACGCTCCGCGGTGATGCGTAGCGCGCTTCTGGCGCAGCTTTCGGCAAGACCCTGGCACCTGGATGGGGAGGTTGTAGCGACCGAACTGCAAAGCTTCGCCGTCACCAAGATCTTCGACGCCCTCGTGCATGATCTTGCGACAGGGCCCGAGCAAACGGGACCGACGGCCGATCCCGCTCGTCCTCTGGTCATCGGCTGGGGTCGCCAGGACCGCCTGTGCTTGCCGCGACAGGCCGCTCGCGCTCATGAGGCGTTCCCATCCGCCACGCTGCACTGGTTCTCCAAATGCGGTCACTTCCCGATGTGGGACCGCCCGGACGAGACGGTGCGACTCATCCTCGAGACGACGGGAACCGAGGAAGAGCGTCTAAGCAAACCGACCGATCTTGTTGAGGCTGATGTGGTTTGACCACGGCGCTCCGAGAGCTTCTAGGGGCGGCTGTCGTTTGAACCAACAAGGATTGATGAGGCGAAAAGGCGAGGGGGTTTCGCCGGCGCTGCGGCTGCTGCTGCGGGAGGATTGGCCCCGCCTCGCGACGGGGCCATCTTGGGCTGGGGCTCAGTTGCGGGTCGGACGGGACCAGATGAGCTGGAGGCCTTCCGTGCCTTCGACTTGGATCAGGTTGGCGTAGATGGGGGCGGGGAAGCTTGGATCGTCGAGCTTGACCGAAAGATAGTCGCGCCCCTCATCCGAGGTCTTCTGCCAGGCCGCGCCGAACTCCACAGTGCCCGCCAGGATGCGGAAGGCCGGACCCTTTTCGGATGACCGCTCCGGGCGCACCATCTTGGCTTTGACGTTGAGGTTGAGAGTCTTGATCGTGCCGTTGAAGCCGTCGCCGTTCGAGGTGAAGCTGCCGATGATCGCCATGTCGTAGTTCCTTCTGGTTTCTCGTGGCCTGCGCCCATCGCGGCCTCGATGGCAGTCGAAAGACCGGAGGCGATCGACCTGCACCGCAGCGGGGCCGCAACGCAGTGAAGGACGGCCGGGAGCGGCTTTCTTGTCCCGCGAGGAATGGGACCGCAGGGCCCAGGGGAAGAAAGTCGCTCCCGGCGGTTGCAGGTGTGAGAGCGAGACGGCGCGCCAGCGACGACGGCCTCCGGTCAGACATGCCCATCGAGGACGCAGTGGACGCAAGGCCCTTGGAAACAGCCGAGGGAACGCATGGTGGTAGCGCCCTTCAGTGATCCTGGACTGGCTCAGGCATCATCGAACTCGACCACTCATGCAGCCTCTGCGATCGAGCCGGCCTGCGGCTGAAGCCCATGAAGATAGGCGACGGCCCGCTGTGCATGCGCAGCGGCCGCAAAGATGAAGCGCTTGTCGCTGGACAGAACCTTGAGCCAGGAGGCGAGATAGCTGGCGTGATCTGGACGCGGCTCCAGCTCCGGCACAATGCCAAGATCGGCGCAGAGAAAGCAGCTTCCGAGTTCCGCGATCATCTCCTCGCGCGCCCGCTCGCTCCGATCCTTGCCGTAGCGGCTGAGATCGCGGTTCGCGCGATGCCGAGCTGCCGTCCAATGCGTCGCCTCATGGCTCAGCGTCGCGACCTAGGATTCCCCATCGCGAAACGTCGCGAAAGGCGGCATCTGGATGTGGTCGGTCGCCGGGGAGTAGTAGGCGCGGTCGCCGCCATGTCGGATGACGGCGCCGGTCTGGGCGAAGAAACGATCGGCATAATCGATCCGCGCGATCGGGTCATGCGACGGTTCTGATTGCCCGCGTTCCTGTGCGGGCAGGCCGTCGATCTGCTCGGCGTTGAAGACCGTGTAGGATTTGAGGAAGGGAATCTCCCGATCGACCGCATCGCCCGAGGCATCGGTCTCGGTTTTCTTGAAGCGGCTGGCGAAGACGACCGTCGAGCCGGTCTCGCCCTTCCGGACAGCACCGCCAAGTTCGATTGCCTGCTTGAACGTCATCCAGATCGGCGAGACGAAGCCGCGCGCTGCAGCTTCCGCCCAGAGCAGGAGCACGTTCATCCCGCTATATGGCAAACCGTTATGCCGCAGCGGCCGTGTCACGCCGCCGCTGCCGCTTCCGGAACGCCATGGCTGCATCCAGGGACGCACGCCCTTCTCCAGATCGGCGACGATCCTGTCGGTGATCCGCGCATAAATGTCCGCTCGCGGCTTCTCTTCTGACCTGCTCATAATTCAACCTCCATCGTGGAAGTCGCGCCGATCGCGACCCCGTCACGGAGGTCGAAAGGCCGGGGGTCAGGCGATGGCTGCACCCGAAGGGCTGGAACGAAGTGGAAGACGGCAAAGCCGTTGCAGCCGATGCCGTCCCGGCTAAGACCGCCGGCCCGGGCGGGTCGCGATCGAAGGATTGCCACCACCCGCCTCATATTGCCTCGTTAGGCTGGCACCGGGCTCTGATAGATGACGAGCGGGGCTTGGCGCCCCGCTCGCGCCGGCTCAGCCGAAGGCGGCCATCTGAACCGCTGCCGCGTTGCGATCGACGGATGGACTTGTGGTCTCGGCGGCTCGCTCGAAGGGCTTCCACCTCTCGCCGATGACCTGCTCGTAGGCCGTGACCGCGCCCTCGGCCGCCATCAGCAGCGCATGGGCCTGGACGCCCATATCGGCTGCAAATTCTCGCTTGCGCTGGGCGGGGCCGTCGAAGCCGACCGGGCCATCGACATCCTCGTCGCGAGCGTCGCAGGCCGATTTGGCGGTGGCATCACGAGCCTCGGTGACCGCGCGGGAGTAGAACTGTCCGGCGCCATGGGCCGAACCGACATAGGCCCCGACGATGCGCTGCAGGTGGATCTGCATCGCCCTTTCACCGAGCCCTTCCTGCAGACTGGCGGCCGTCTCGACGATCAGTCGCTCGTGCATGTCGCGGATGCCCTCGCCATCGAGGACCGGCAGCCCAAAACTCTCGGAGATCAGGATGGCCTGCTGCGTGTCGGGGCAGGCAAGCCGGGTCATTTCGATGGTCGTGCTCTTGCGGAGCGGCACGATGCGGGCGGTCTGTGGGGGTGAATGTGCGGTCTTGGCCATGGAAAAAGTCCTTTCTTCGGTTGCGCCCTCGGAGCCGGATCGGCGCTTGGCCTTCGTCTCCTCGGGTGCGGTCGACCCGAACCGTCGAAAGCCCTGGCGCATCAGGGCCCGGCCTTTGCCAGGCGAGCGGACGAGGCTTGCGGCCAAGCAGGGCGTAAGCCTTTGCGAAGGACGCTGCGCCTCGTCTGCGAGATCGGCGAAGGCCGGCCGCCACGCGGCGCGGCACGCGGCCTTGAAGCGCCTGGCCGACGGTTCAGACCGCAGCAAACCCGAGAGGACGAGGGCCAGCCCGGCCTCGCCTCAGTGACGCAACTGAAACGGACATTCGGGGCCTCGCAGCCATGCGCCGCCGATTGCCTCGGATCTGACGGACCTGCAACGCCCGCCCCTCGCAATACCGGTCATGCCGCGCGCGAAAGCGCTACCTGCTGACGCTCGTGATGGGCGGCGATGGCCTGGTCCTGCCGCGAAAGTTTGCGCGACAGCGCGTCGATCTCCGGCTGACGCTCGGCCGTCAGCGCAGCATGCGTCGAGCGATAGCGTTCCAACACCATGCACATGTCGGACGGTTTCCCTCGCCGATCGCCATGGCGTTTGTGCAGCTGCGGGACCAGCGCGGTCGCGCGGCGCGATCTGCCGCTCGATCAGCTCGAGCTGGCGCTGGACCTGCCGGCGCGCCTCCTCCATGCGGTAGAGCTGCGTCAACGTCTCATGAGGGATCGTCATTACGACGTCCTGTGCTGCCAGCCGAGGAAGCTGGAAGGCCCGCCATAGACAGCATGACGGGACGGATTGATGACGAAGCCGAACCGGCCGATCGCATACTCGTCCGCAGCAACGAGAAAGCGGCGCTCCTCGGTGCCCACGCCGCGCCGGCCGCCGGGCGTGGCGACGCACTCGACAAACCCCTTGTGGTGTCCGCACGTGACGGCCGAGACCACGATCCAGTCCTCGGCATGCGCTTCATGAAAAGCCCGCCGGTCCTTCTCATAGGGTTCGCCCGGTCCGAGCACGACGCCGAACATCGTCTCCCATGCGTCGGGCCAGCTATCATTGATCGAGCGCTCGGCGCAGCGCCGCTCGAAACCGGTGAAGAGGTCGGGGAAGGTGATCGCAACGATTGCCCAGGCGCAGTCCTCCTCGTACCAGCCGTCCATCGCTCGCAGAAGCGCATGCACCTGTCCGTTCCGCTCTGCCGAGAGCTTGAAACCGCCATGCCCGGCGGTCGAATGGGATTCGATGCCCTCTGCGTAGACAGTCGCGCCTTGAGAGATGCCCCATGGCGTCTGCGCCCTGCTGTGGATGTCCTTGCGCCCGAGCGCCCTCTTCTCGCGAAGATGCTCCGCGTGCTCCAAAACTTTCGCCCGGAACGCCGCCTCATCCGCCAGTCCGCCGGAATGGCCGTAAAAATCGGACCGACGCCATTCGGTGAGTGGGCGCGAAATGCGCCAGCCCGTCGCGAGATACTAACGACCGTCGCGAGCCGGCAACATGGCGAAGGCACTGTCACCGACACAGGCGACCGGGAAACCCTCGGACGATCGCCCGAACTCGACCTCTGGATTCGCAGGAACCGGATCGGTCGCGGCGTCGCAATCGAAGGCGCTTTTCATGCCGCCCTCCCCTCGACGATAGCGGCGCCGACCTCGTCGGCCGTGACCTCCTGGAGCACGGCGCGCGGATAGCCATGACGCGACAGCCATTCCTCCGCCGCCGAGAGCTGTGACGCGAGATGGACAAGCTCGGCATCCTCGCCGGGCCGATCGAAGACACGCACCGACCCGATTGCCGGGCGTTCGACCACGCTGAAGTGCAGGATCGAGTCCAGCGAGAAGGTGCGATGGACCCGGATCGTGACGACGCCGCCGGCGCCGAAATCGGCCTCGTGCAGAGTGAAGTTGGCCGACAGGCTGAGATTGCCCATGCTCCTGCTCGGCTGCTTCCGGACCAACCGTCTCTTGCTATTGCTGGTCAGCCACGCCGCGAGTTTCTCGGTGAAGCGCTCTGGCGGCCGCTGCGCGCCGTCGGACCAGGCGATGATCGAGCCGATGGGTGCATGATCGTAGATTGCATGCGCGGACATGTTGTCCTCCGTGATGGCGTTGCGTGGAAACGAAACCGCCGCCGGCACGAGGCCGGCGGCGGAATGTCGGTCAGACGTGATTGCGAAAGTCGGGGCTATTCCGCCGCGACGCGGTAAGCCTCGTCGATCGTGTCAGGGTCGACGTCGTCGAGTGCAGCGGCATCGCCGGACCCGATATCGGCATCGTCCGCCGTGACGTCCGCGTCGTCACCCGCGCCGACCGCGCTCTTCAAGCGCCAGCTCGCGACCTCGGCTGCTGTCGGCGCGAACGCCGCCGACGGATGGACGAACCGCTGATCCGTGAAGTGCTCGACGAGCGCAGCGCGCGTATCTTTCACCCGGGCGCGGGGCAGGACCGGCGTATCCTTGCAGGAGCGCTCAAGCGCCTGGCGCGACAGGCAGGACAGGAACTCCTCCGTGCCCATCGTGGGCAGGTACCCGTCAGCGCCGATCGCATCGCCGGCGAGGCGCGCGACGATGCCGCTATTGGTCCGGTTTTCGCGGGCCGAGAGGACGTCGATCAAGGCAGAGCGAGCCGCGACGCGCAGCGTGTCCCGGTCGAAGGTGAGCTTGCCGTCGCCATCGACGAGTTGCACGGCATGACGCTCCATCCGGGCGAATCCGTAAACATCGCTGGACGCCCCCGATTGGACCGAGATATTGCGGCCCGCCAGCGCGAGCACGAGCAGCGCCATCAGCATGTCGTCCTCGATTGGGGCACGCGCCAGCGCCTCGTGCAGGGCGTCCGTGCGCAGGTCGCCGATCATCTCGACGCCCTTGCGGGTCACGTCCGGCCGGGGCTTCGCCATGACGATCGCATCATCGCCGCCCTCGTCCGCGCCCTTGCTCTTCTTCGGCTCCGGCAGCCGAAAGTTCACGCTCTGCACCTTGCCGTCCCGATCGAGATACATCGCGGTCCGGTCGCCCTTGCCCGGCTTGCCGTGAACGCGTTCCGCCTTGGGCGGGAGCACGACCTGGCCCCAGTTGTTGACGTCGGTGATGACGCCGCGCTTGGGCAAGTGGATTGTCATCCATTCCTGCTGCGCGCCGAGGAACCCCTCCACATTGGTGGTGTAGCGGCTGTCTTCGTCGGCCGGCGCGAACAAATCCTCGACCCAGGAGATACCATAGGCCTGGGCGAGATCGTCGCCAAAGCTAGCGTCACGGGCATACATGCGCTTCTTCGAAAGAGCATTCGCCACGCTCCACCACGACACCTGCGGGTCGCCCTTCCTGGGCTTCTGCGCCTTCCAGACGTCGCGCTGCTCGTCGAGATTGGCCGCCGCGATTGCACGAAGCTGCTGCTCGTTGGGCATATCGCCCTTAGTCATGTGATCGAGCATGGCTGGCAGCACATTCGCCAGCAGCCTGAGTTTTTTGATCTGGCGCACCGGCAGTGCGAGCGCGACGCCGATCGCTTCTTCCGTCCAGCCGAGCGCGACGAGCCGCTCGATCGCCCGCCACTGATCGACCGGGTTCAACGGCTCGCGGGCGATGTTCTCGACCATGCTGCGAATCGCGCCGTTGTCATTGGCGGCATCGACGACGAGCACGTCGATTTCCTCCAGCCCGGCCGCGATCGCCTGCCTCACACGGCGATGTCCGGAATCAATGATGTAGCCATTGCCGCCATCGGTCTCCGGCGCGATCACCGGCGGCTGGACGAGCCCGACCGCCTTGATCGTCGCCAGGAGCAGCGCGTCGGCCTGGGGAGTGGATTTCGTCTGGCGCGACCGATCGGAATTCTCCTTCAGCGCGCGCGGATCGACTTTCATGAGATGCATGGGAAAGCTCCTTCAGAGGGTGCAGGACATGGCCTCGACCTGTCCGGTTCAGTCTTCTTCCCGAAGACCCCTCTCAAGCCCGCGGAGCGGACAGGCCGGTGCAACTGCGGACGAGCATCTCGGCCCGGATGGACAAGCGGGGCAAAGCCCTGCGCAGGACGACGGGCCGGGATCGCGACGGCGGCGGTTGAGCGTCAGCGTCACCGGAATGGCCGATCGGCGAGGGGTACTCTCCCGCTTTCTCACTTCCAGATTTTTTCGTTCGCCGATCTCCTATTTGGCAATAGGCCGGCCGAGAGAGGATACATGCGTTTTAGTCGGCGCGCGAAAACAGCTCGCGGTCTCGGATACGGATGGGATCTGTCCAGTCACGCGCAAACCAGGGTGCCTTCCCTTGCTTAGGAGGCAGTTTCAGCTCGAGCGGTTGCACAGCACCTTGTGTCTGCTCGGAGGCAACCCGAAAAACATAGTGGTCGTAGATCCGCAATGCCTCGATCATGTAGCTGGTCGCCACTGTCCGGTCGCGGACGAGCACGAGGTTCTCGCCATTCTCGTCATCGGCGGGTTCGGAAAAATTGTAGGATCCGAGATAGACACGCGCTGTTGGCTTGTCGAAATCCAGCACCAGGAACTTGTGGTGCATTCTCGTGCCGCGCTGCTTCCCGTCCGGACCTGAAAGCCCCGATGGTTCGGTAAGAAACGGCGGCGGCACGTTGCCGGTGAGCGCAGCGGCGCGCACCACCTTACGGCGGTTGTCGGGGGTAAGCACGGTTAGCCCGAGATTGCCCGCCTTAACGCGCGCATCCGCGATGCCCATGACATGAACCTTGGGGCGTTCCAACGCCCTTCCCAAGGCCGGACCGATGGCGCCTTTAGTGGTCTGACCGAGAAAGGCGAGCGAGAAAAGGACACTCGACTCCGCCTGCTCGATATCGGCACCTATCTCATCGAGCAGACCATTGGCGTCGCTATGGGGGGAGAAGGCGACCTTCGCATCGACGCCCGAGAGCCCGAATTCGATCCACCCCGCCGCGCTCGCCGAAGAGCGGAAATCATCGGCACCCTCCGCGTTGAAATAGGCCTCGAAGGCCTTGAAATAATCCTTGATCGCGCTGGTGCTGTGGACGGCGAGGCTGTTGTTCGATTGGACGTAGAGCCCGCGCCAGCTGAGATTGGTCGATCCGTAAAGAACCGTTTCAATGCCGCCGCCGCTCACCGCGATGGACTTCTGGTGCTGCAGGTTGGCCATGTGCTGGCGCTTTACGTTCGCAACGCCCGCCGAGGCAATCAGCCGCTCCGCAGCCCTCGATTCCGGCGAGTGCGGGCGGCCGTGACCCTTCGTCTTGGCACTGTCGTCGATGATGATCTTGAGGTTTGGGCCAAGCGCTTCCAACCGCTCGACTACCTCTGGCAGGTTGAGGTCATAGGCGATGACACGGACCTGCGCTCCAACCTCTCGCGCCCGATCGAGGATGGCGAGCGTTTCCGCCCGCGCCTCGAAGCCCATCCAGGCGAGTGCTCGCTCGGCATGGGCATGGGTCGGGACGAAGTCCAGCCCCTCATCGCCATCGGGCGGCACCAACGTTGTCACCGGCCCGCCGGCTGCGAAGTTGCGCACAAAAGCCTGCGAGGAGACGAAGCCGCGGGTAAAGGCGACATTGAGCTTGCCGGGAATGGTTTGGCGCATCAGCGCCAGTTCCGCCTCCTGCGCCTCACCGGGCTCCAAAGCGCCGGCGGCATCCATGAACATCGGGGTGATGCGATAGAGGAACGGCCCTTCGAGCCCAGCGTCGAAGGGAAAGTGGACCCAGCGAAACTTTTGGATGGGGGCTTCGGTCGAGCGGATGCCGCCATCGGGAACCGGCTGCCCGGGAAATCCAATGCGGTTGCGAACGGTCTTGAACACCTGGGAACCAGGCTCGCGATACTGGATAGCAAAGCCGACAAAAGTGACGGGAGGGGTCGTGTCCCATAGCGTGGTGTAGCTGACGGTGGTCACCGGCGATTGCCGGTTAGGTTTGGGTTGTGAACGCCAACCCTGAACCGAGAGATCCCC
>NZ_JBHSLU010000120.1:0-1825 GCF_042655245.1 Allobosea massiliensis
GCAGGATGTAGCCGCAGCGCGCCAGTTCCAGCACGAGCATCTTGTTGAGGCTCGGGATCGCCGTGAAGTCGAAGGTGTCGAAGCTCTTCACCGCCGGGAACCGCGCCGCCCGGATCCGCCGCTCGACCATGCGCCGTTCCCGGTCGATCAGTTCGAGTTCGACCAGCCGCAGCAGGTAGCGGGGATGATCGACGCCGTCCCGGGCGCATTCCCGCGCGACCTTGTCGTATTCGCGCAGGACCGTCGGCAGCTTCAGATGCTTGAGGTGATGGGCCAGCAGCACCTGCGGCGTTCCCGCGGTGGTGCCCGCCGGCATCACCTCCTTCGCCGGGCCCGTCATGCCGCCGCTCCAGGCAGGAGAACGGCATAATCGGCGGCCGAGGTCGTCTTCACTGCCGTCTTCGGCAGGTGCGGATAGGCCGCCAGGTTGAGACGGGCCGGGCGCCGCTCCAGACGCGCCAGGGCAATCAGCTTCACTGCATCGAAGCCGATCGCACCCAGTCGGATGGCCTCGCCCACGGCAAAGCTCACGACCTCGCGCGGAAGGGCCTCCATCAGCCGCAGCACCTGGATGAACTCACGCTTGCCGCGATTGCCCATCCGCGCTTCCAGAAGATGGCGCAGGTGCTGGAATGTCTCGGGCAGGTCCCAGCCCTGGAGCGCCGCCGCCTGGTCGAGCGCGTTCGGCTTGCTCTCAATCAGCGCCAGATAGTGCAGCGGATCGGCGACGAACACGCCGGTCCCGTAGCTGCGCGGGTGCCGGGCGATCTCCTCGCCCCGGCACAGGATCACGACCTCCTCGACGAAGCCCTTCGCCACCACGTCCTGGAAGCCATAGGCCGTCGGCACCGAGTAGTCGTTCGACCGATAGCGGACCAGCGCCGTCGACGAGACCCGCCCGCCACGCTTCTCGCACGGCTCCAGCGGCACAGCCGGCAAGGAGCGCAGGGCTTCAAGATCGGCCACGAGCCGTTCGCCAATCGTCTTCGCATGCCGACCGGCCCGCTCGCCCTGCCGCCGGCGGCAGCGCTCTGCCAGCATCACGTTCAGTTCGGCGAAGCTCGCCGCCACCGGGATCGGCGTCAGGAAGTTCGAGCGGGCATGCTTCACCAGCCCTTCGACCTTGCCCTTGTCGTTGCCCTTGCCCGGGCGCCCGAACCGATCCCGGAACAGATAGTGGCTCACCAGCTCGGTGAAGGCCCGCGTCCGCTCACGCCGGCCGTCGCCGCAGATCTTCGCCACCGCGATGCGCGTGTTGTCATAGAGGATCGACAGCGGCACACCGCCGAAGAAGCCAAAAGCCGAGACGTGACCGTCCAGGAACGCTTCCGTCGTCTCGCGTGGATAGGCCTTTACGAAACAGCCGTCCGACTGTGGCAGGTCCAAGCAGAAGAAGTGGATCTTCTGCCGCACACCGCCAATCACCGCGGTCGCCTCGCCAAAATCGACCTGGGCGTGCCCGGGCGGATGCGCCAGCGGAACAAAGGTCTCCCGGCCCCGCGCCCGGCAGAGCCGCACATGGTCCTTCACCACCGTGTAGCCGCCGGCAAAGCCGTGCTCGTCACGAAGGCGCTCGAAGATCCGCTTCGCCGTATGACGCTGCTTCACCGGTGATGTCCGATCTGCCTCCAGGATCGCTTCGATCACCGGCAGAAGCGGACCCAGCTTCGGCTTCTCGACCGGCTTCGTGCGTGTGTAGCCCGGCGGCAGCGAGAACCGGCACATCTTAGAGCCCGTCCCGAAAGGGTTGAGCGACTGGGGCACTCGTGATTCCAAGGGGTTGTTCAGGCCATCTTGGAGCGAGCGATGTGGACCCCAGCCACTC
>NZ_JBHSLU010000121.1:0-1269 GCF_042655245.1 Allobosea massiliensis
TCGCTGCTTCATCGTGCTGATTCCTTCTGGAAACCAGCGTCAGAACAGCCCCAACCTGCAGCGAAACTGAGTCAGACCTAAACTTGCACGCCGAAACACATCGACGACGCCGGAGATCAGGTCCGGATCAGTCTGCGGCATTCCTTCCTCCGGGGCGTGGCCCCGATCGAGGCCATGCGCCGGTTCCGATCGACCGTAGGCGACGCCGGGAAAGCGGATAGCATAGCGGTGTTTGGCAGCTGCAGCCTGATAGCGGCGATAGTCGGTGGCGCCACTCAGGATCACGCGTCTGACCCATTCCACGATCCGATCCCGTTCGGCCCGCGGCAGGGCATTGAAGTTCTCCGGCAGATGCCAGGCCAGCCGTCGTCGTTCGGCACGCCCGATCGCCTGCGGCTCATGGCCCCGAACCGCGCGCGCTCGGTGCGGCAGCTTGGCCTCGAAGTATCCCACGGGGAGCTGATAGCGCCGCTCGATTCGGCGCAGGATCTCCATGCTGGCGACGCTGATCGGGGCCCGCGTTCCCTGCACCCAACTTCGCAGCGTCTGGCGGTCGAAGGTCTCGCCCTCCCGAACGACGGCGCGATGCAGATGCCAGTAGCTGTCGCCATGCCGTTCCAATTGAAGCGCAAGCGCTTCACGGAATGTCGGCGGGTCAGGCCACTGCAGCGTCTTCGGCTGCGGGTACTCATGGACCTGCCCCGACTTCGCGCCCCGCTTCGATCCTCTGCCGCCGGGGGCTGAAGAGATGGCAGGTCGCACAGTCGCTTGCGCACTGGGGGTCGACGCGGGCGCAGTGGCTTTCGATCGACGGGACCGCACCGAAAAGGCGTGGTTCGCCGATTTCGGGCCGGGGTCCGCGCGCTTCGATGGAACGAACCCCTCGCCGGTTTCGGCATCGTAGGCGCGAACCATGGCGTCGAGCGCAGGCCGTATCTCCTCCTTGATCGCGACCAGATTTGGATAGGCGATCCCGGTGTTTGCGGCGATCTCCCGCCACGAGTAGCCGGTGGAGTGCAGCGGTGGCCATTCGTGACGGGCGATTAGATCGAGCAGGTAGGCTTCGAGACGGTCAGTATCCGGCCCTAGTGAGGATAAGAGGCGCTTGCGGCAGAACGCGGCGATACGGTCGGCGAAGGTGCGCGAGCTTCGATGGGTCGGCATAGGCGGTGGTCGTGTCCCTGCTGGTGGTGTAGCTTCGCAGAGCCACCGCGTGCCGGCTTTGGTCGGGCTGGTCAGGCGGCCACGGCTGGCAGGCTGACGATGGGA
>NZ_JBHSLU010000122.1:0-1169 GCF_042655245.1 Allobosea massiliensis
ACGCCGGCGCCGACGGTGCGGCCGCCTTCGCGGATGGCGAAGCGCAGCTTCTCCTCCATCGCGATCGGCACGATCAGGTGCACTTCCATGGCGATGTTGTCGCCCGGCATCACCATCTCCGTGCCCTCGGGCAGATGCACCACGCCCGTCACGTCCGTCGTGCGGAAGTAGAACTGCGGGCGGTAGTTCGTGAAGAACGGCGTGTGGCGGCCGCCCTCCTCCTTCGTCAGGATGTAGGCCTCGGCCTTGAACTTCGTGTGCGGCTTCACCGAGCCCGGCTTGCACAGCACCTGGCCGCGCTCCACGTCCTCGCGCTTCGTGCCGCGCAGCAGCGCGCCGATGTTGTCGCCAGCCTGGCCCTGGTCCAGCAGCTTGCGGAACATCTCGACGCCCGTCACCGTCGTCTTGACCGTGTCCTTCAGGCCGACGATCTCGATTTCCTCGCCGACCTTCACGATGCCGCGCTCGACGCGACCCGTCACCACCGTGCCGCGACCCGAGATCGAGAACACGTCCTCGACCGGCATCAGGAAGGGCTGGTCGATCGGACGCTCCGGCTGCGGGATGTACTCGTCCACCGTCTTCATCAGCGCGATCACCGCGTCATGGCCGATCTCCGGCGTCACGCCGTCAAGCGCAGCCTTCGCCGAACCCTTGGTGATCGGGATGTCGTCGCCCGGGAAATCGTACTTCGACAGAAGCTCGCGGATCTCCATCTCGACCAGCTCGAGCAGCTCGGCGTCGTCGACGAGATCGACCTTGTTCATGAACACCACCAGCGCCGGAACGCCGACCTGGCGCGCCAGCAGGATGTGCTCGCGCGTCTGCGGCATCGGGCCGTCCGCCGCCGACACAACCAGGATCGCGCCGTCCATCTGCGCCGCGCCGGTGATCATGTTCTTCACATAGTCGGCGTGACCGGGGCAGTCGACGTGGGCATAGTGACGGTTCGGCGTCTCGTACTCGACGTGAGCCGTCGAGATCGTGATGCCGCGCGCCTTCTCCTCCGGAGCCTTGTCGATCTGGTCATAGGCCGTGAACGACGCGCCGCCCGACTCCGCAAGCACCTTCGTGATCGCAGCCGTCAAAGACGTCTTGCCATGGTCGACGTGACCAATCGTTCCAATGTTGCAGTGCGGCTTCGTGCGAGCGAATTTCTCTTTGGCCAT
>NZ_JBHSLU010000123.1:0-63792 GCF_042655245.1 Allobosea massiliensis
CGGGGATCTCTCGGTTCAGGGTTGGCGTTCACAACCCAAACCTAACCGGCAATCGCCGGTGACCACCGTCAGCTACACCACGCTATGGGACACGACCGTGGGGGCGGCGCCTGCGGCCGGTCTCACAAGCCGGACTCGGGAGGCTTCGGGGCACCGCCCTGGGGGTACTACGGCCCCTGTGCGAGGAGCTCGCTGGAACGGTCATTGGCATCACGCCTTCGTCCCATGCCGGACGGCGCGACAACCCGATGAGGGGAACTGGCGCTTGAGGGCTCGCGGCGAAGGCTGGCTTTCGACCCGATAAGCGCGGCCCGGAGCCCAAAATCGCCGACAAGCGGAACGCCACGGGGCGTGCGGATGGTGGCTCAATCCATCCGCGCCGCATCCTGGCTCAACGGATGCGGATTTCTACCCCCGCGCCTCGCGGCGCTCCGCTGCCTCTCGTCACCAACCGACGCCGGAAGGCGGCGGAGATTTCGGCTGTCCGATTTCAAAGAAGGATGAGCCGCCCGCAATTCAGTTTACATATGAACCTTTCTGCGGATAAGCATTGTGTCGGGCCTTGCGCCCGTCCACGCTGTTCCGCAGTGTAAGGGCTTGAAAAACGGCATCGGCTGCCCGCCTCGCGGGTGAAAGCCGGGCGATGGGGAGGACGACGATGAACGCGACTGCCGCCACCCAGGCGAAGCCCGAGCCGCGCCCGTGGCTCGCCCACTACCCCCCGGCCGTGCCGCCCGAGATCGGCGATCCCGGTACGCTGGCGGATCTGATCGCCCGCGCCTGCCAGACCTATGGGACACGTCCCGCTTTCGAGAGCTTCGGCAAGGCGATCAGCTTCGCCGAGACCGGCCGCGCCGCGCGGGCCTTCGCCGCCTGGCTGCAGGCGCAGGGCTATCGCAAGGGCGACCGCATCGCCCTGATGATGCCGAACATCCTGGCCTATCCGGCGACGATCTTCGGCGCGCTGCTCGGGGGCTACACCGTCGTCAACGTCAACCCGCTCTATACGGCGCGCGAGCTGGCGCATCAGCTCAACGATTCCGGCGCACGCGTGCTCGTCGTGATCGAGAACTTCGCCCATGTCGTCGAGGAGGCGAAGCCGCAGCTCAAGATCGAACGCGTCGTCGTCGCGACGGCGGGCGATTTGATGGGCTTCAAGGGCCACATCGTCAATTTCGTCGCGCGGCGAATCAAGAAGGTCGTGAAACCCTTCAACCTGCCGGGCTTCGTGCCGCTGGCGACCGTGCTGGCGGGCTCGGACGCGATGACGCCTGTGACGGTGACGCCGGACGACATCGCCTTCCTGCAATACACCGGCGGGACGACCGGCGTCGCCAAGGGCGCGACGCTGTCGCACCGCAACGTCGCCTCCAATGTCGAGCAATGCGGGCTGTGGCTCGGCTGGGCGCTGGAGCCGCCGCTCGGCCGCAGCGACTACCAGCACGTCATGGTGACGGCGCTGCCGCTCTACCACATCTTCGCGCTGACCTGCTGCTGCCTGTTCATGCTGCGCATCGGCGCCAAAGGGTTGTTGATCGCCAATCCGCGCGACATCGCCGGCTTCGTCAAGACGCTGAAGGCCAGCCGATTCACGCTGATCTCCGGCGTCAACACGCTCTACAACGCGCTCGCCAACCATCCCGAATTCGCCCAGGTGAATTTCGACGAGCTGCGCTTCGCCGTGTCGGGCGGTATGGCGACGCAGGCCGCCGTGGCCAAGCACTGGAAGGCGGTGACGGGCCGGCCGATCATCGAAGGCTATGGCCTCTCGGAGACCTCGCCGGTCGCCACGATCAACCGGCCCGACATCTCCGAGTTCTCCGGCACGGTCGGCTATCCGCTGTCCTCGACCGAGGTTGCGATCCGCGATGCGGAGGGGCACGACCTGCCCATCGGCGAATCCGGCGAGATCTGCATCCGCGGTCCGCAGGTGATGGTCGGCTACTGGAACCGCCCCGACGAGACCGCCAAGGTGATGTCGCCGGACGGCTATTTCCGCAGCGGCGACATCGGGGTGATGCAGCCGGACGGGCAGGTCCGCATCGTCGACCGGATGAAGGACATGGTCCTGGTCTCGGGCTTCAACGTCTACCCCAACGAGGTCGAGGACGTGATCGCCACCCATCCGGGCGTGCTCGAATCCGCGGTTGTCGGCCTGCCGGACGAGCATTCCGGCGAGGCCGTCACCGCCTTCGTCGTGCGCCGCGATCCGGCTTTGACGGCCGACGAGCTGCGCGCCTTCTGCAAGGAGAGCCTGACCGGCTACAAGGTGCCCAAGCAGATCTTCTTCCGCGAAGCGTTGCCCAAGACCAATGTCGGCAAGGTGCTGCGGCGGGCGCTGCGCGAGGAGGTCGCGAGCAAGGGCTGAACGCTTGGGCTGGAAGAGGGTGGCTGCCCGTTGCCACAGTGCTGCCCCGCGATCATGCTCCCGATCGGATTGTCACAGGCGACCCTGCCGGTTCGCCTTCAGTCCCGAACGGAGATCGGCCGCTTGACCCCTCTCTCGACCGAACTGGCCCAACTGCGCGCGTCCAAGCCGGGGCTGCATGTCCATGAAGACCCCGCGCTGAATGCCGAGCCGCCGATCGCGCTGCTCGCCGATCTCATCACGCCGGCCGACGCGTTCTTCGTCCGCAACAATGGCGATGTGCCGGCCCTGCCACCGGACGACGACTGGACGCTGACGATCGATGGCGAGGTCGAGCGGCCCGCGCGCTGGACGCTGGATGCGCTGCGCGCGCGCTTCGAGACGGTGACGCTGACGGCGGTGCTGGAATGCGCCGGCAATGGCCGCTCGCAGTTTTTTCCCGCGACAGACGGTTTGCCCTGGCGGCTCGGCGCCGTCGGCTGCGCGCGCTGGACCGGGGTGCGCCTCGCGGATGTGCTGTCGGAAGCCGGCGTGCGGGAGACGGCGGTCTATACCGGCCATCATGCGCCGGACCGGATGATCGCCGATCCGTCGCGGCCGGCTTTGTCGCGCGGGCTGCCCATCGCCAAGGCGATGGCGCCGGAGACGCTGATCGCCTTTGCGATGAACGGCGAGCCGCTGCCGCGTCTGCATGGCGGGCCGCTGCGGATCGTCGCGCCGGGCTTTCCCGGCTCCGCCTGGCAGAAATGGCTCGACCGGATCGAGTTATGCGCCAAGGAGCATGACGGCGAGAAGATGGGCGGGACGAATTACCGCCTGCCGACGGCTCCGGTCGCACCCGGCGAGCCGCTCGATCCGAGCCGTTTCGCCGTGATCACCGACATGCCCGTGAAATCGCTGATCACCGCGCCGCTGGAGGGCTTTACCGTCACCTGCGGCGAAACCCTGACGGTGACCGGCTTCGGCTGGAGCGGCGCGATCCCGCTCGCGGGTGTCCGCGTCTCCAGTAATGGTGGCGTGAGTTGGCATGAAGCGGCGCTGGAGGAGAGCGAGGGGCCCTTCGCCTGGAGGCGCTTTCGTGCGGAGTTCGTCGTCGAGCGGGAAGGGGCGCTGTCGGTGCTCGCCCAGGCCCGCGATGCGCAGGGACATGTCCAGCCGCCCGAGATCGTCTGGAATCCGCGCGGCTACTGCAACAATCAGGTCCACCGCGTCGGCGGGACGGCGCGCGCGGGCTGAGGTCTCAGGCCGCGATCAGGGCGCGCCCGTCGGCCGCCGCGGCGGACACGGCAAGGATTTCACCGGGCGCGGTCTCCCGCCGGAAGCGCACCAGCGTGAAGTCCGGGGCGCGGCCGGTATTGCCGCGCTCGGTCAGCACCGTCAGTGGCCGGCCGAGGCGGGCGGCGAGATGCGCGGCATGGGCTGCGCCCGCGGCTTCCCGCAGCCGCGCCGCGCGTTCCGCCACGACCGGCCCCGGAAGCTGCGGCATCCGCGCGGCCGGCGTGCCAGGGCGAGCGGAATAGGGAAAGACATGGACATAGCTCAGTCCGCATTCGCCGATCAGATCGAGCGAGCGGGCAAACATCGCCTCGTCCTCGGTCGGGAAGCCGGCGATGAGGTCGGCCCCGAAGGCGATGTCGGGCCGCAAGGAGCGGATCTCCGCGCAGAAGCGGATCGCGTCGTCGCGGCCGTGACGGCGCTTCATGCGCTTCAGGATCAGGTCGTCGCCCGCCTGGAGCGAGAGATGCAGATGCGGCATCAGCCGCGGCTCGCTGGCGAGCGCCTCGCGCAGATCGTCGTCGGCCTCGACGGCGTCGATCGAGGACAGGCGAAGGCGCGGCAGCTCCGGCAGTTCGCGCAGGATCAGGCGCACCAGCCTTCCGAGCAGCGGGGTCTGGTCTAGGTCGCGGCCATAGCTGGTCAGGTCGACGCCGGTGAGGACGATCTCGCGCGCGCCGCCCTCCAGCAGCGCGCGGCACTGCGCCAGGACGGCCTCCGGCGCGAGCGAGCGCGAATTGCCGCGGCCGAAGGGGATGACGCAGAAGGTGCAGCGATGGTCGCAGCCATTCTGGACCTGGACGAAGCCGCGCGTCTGCCGGGCGGCGCGGCCGGCTTCGACCGGCGCGAGCCGCGTGCGGGCCATGATGTCGCCGACCGCGATCTTGTCGCGCGGGTCGGTGTCGGTGGCGCCGAGGCTGTTCGAGCGGGCAAGCGCCGCCCAGGTCGTCGGCTCCAGCTTCTCGGCATTGCCGATCACGCGGGCGGCTTCCGGCATCTGCGCGAAACGCTCGGGCTCGATCTGCGCGGCGCAGCCGGTGACGATGACCGGTCGGCCGGGCTGCTCGCGGTGGAGCCGGCGCACCGCCTGGCGGGCCTGCCGGGTGGCTTCTGCGGTGACGGCGCAGGCGTTGACGACGGCGAGGTCGGTGAGGCCCGCGGCTTCCGCCTGGCGGCGGAGCGCCTCCCCCTCGACGATGTTGAGGCGGCAGCCGAAGGTGACGACCTCGAGGGTCATCAGGCGGCGGTCTCGAACAGTTCGGGGGCGAGCGTGCCCTCCCATTCGAATTCGACGGGGCCGGTCATCAGGACATGGCCGTCGCTCTCGCGCCATTCGATGGTGAGGTCGCCGCCGGGCAGGCTGACCACGGCCTTGCGCGCGCTGAGCTCGCGGCGCACCGCCGCGACGAGGGCCGCGCAGGCGCCCGAGCCGCAGGCGCGGGTGATGCCGGCGCCGCGTTCCCAGACGCGCAGCACGATATGGTCCGGCGCGGTGACGGCGGCGAGCTCGATATTGGCGCGATCGGGAAAGATCGGGTGGTTTTCGAGCAGCGGGCCGATCTGCTCGAGATTGAAGCGATAGGGGTCGTCGACGAAGAAGACGGCGTGGGGGTTGCCCATGTTGACCGCGCAGGGCGTGTGCAGGATCGGATCGTCGATCGGGCCGATCTGAAGCTCGAAATGCGCGGTGTCGTGGAACGGCTCCGCCAGCGGGATGTCCTCCCAGCCGAGCTTCGGCGCACCCATGTCGACGGTGAAGACGAGGTCGCTGTCGCGCTTGGCCGGCAGCAGCCCGGCCTTGGTCTGCAGGGTCAGTGCGGTCTTGGCGGCATCGCCCATCATGGGGTCGGCCAGCATCGCCCAGGCGACGCAGCGCGTGCCGTTGCCGCAGGCGCCGGCCTCGGAGCCATCGGTATTGTAGATCCGGACATAGGCGTCGGTGCCGGGCGTGATGGAATCGTGCAGGACCATGAGCTGGTCGAAATGCGCGCGCGGCTCAGCCGCGATGGCGCGGGCATCGCTCTCGGCGACGCGCAGCTTCGTCCCGCGAAGGTCGAGCACGGTGATCTCGTTGCCGAGACCGTTCATCTTCAGGAACCGGCGATGGGCGAGAGCGTTCATTCCGTCACATATCCCATGACTGGCTGGTCTATGAGGGAGGCGACGTGAAAAAGCCATCCCCGCGATGATTTCCTGTCGTAAGTGGATGCTCCATATTGCGCTGCAAGAGCGCGAATCGAAACTGGCGCCCTATTCCATGGCAGGACGTTGACGATGCAGCATTTCTGGATCGCTGTCGGGGCGTTCGCCGCCCTCCTGAGCGTCGGCGGCGTCGCCGTCGCCCAGACGCGGGTCGCGCCGCCCGGCGCCGTCGAATCGGCGCCGCTCGCGCCGCCACCCGGTGCCGCTGTGCCCGCCCAGCCCGTGCCTGCCCAGGTGCAGCCCGCTCCCGTGCCGACGCCCCCGACAGCCGTTCCCGAGCCCGTTCCCGGCCCGCAGCCGGTCCAGCCGGCGCCGGCCCCGACGCTTCCGGTGACGCCGGAGCCTGTCCGGCCTGCCCCGACGCCGCAGGTTCCGCTGGAGCCGCAGCCCGTGCAGCCGCCGCCGACCCTGCCCGCGCCCGGTCCCGTCCAGCCCGTGCAGCCGCCGACGCTTCAGCAGCAGACCGGGACCATCGACCCGAACGCAACGCTCGCCGGCAAGCGCGGCGACCAGAGCGATGTCGATGAGGTGCTGCTGGTGGCCAAGCCTGTGCTCAAGCTTTCGGGGGCTGCGAGCTGGGACGAGGGTTTCAAGCGGCTGGCCGAGAGCTTCCGCGTGCTGCGCCAGGAGGCCGAGCGTGCGCGCCTGCCGGTCGCCGGACGGCCGCTGACGCTGTTCCTGGAGACCGACGACAATGGCTTCCGCTACGAGGCGATGCTGCCGGTCGGTCCTGCGCCCGAGGGCGAGCGCAACGCCACCTTCGGCAATGGCGTGCGCCCGGGGCTGACGCCGGCCGGGCCCTCGCTGCGCTTCGTCCATGTCGCGCCCTATGACGACATCGACTCGACCTATGAGACGATCACGGCCTATCTCGAGGCCAAGAGCATCACGGTGAAGGACGCGTTCCTCGAGGAATATGTCGGGGATCTCACCGATCCGGCCGACCCCAATCTCGAAATCAACGTCTACGTCCAGCCGCGCTGATCAGGAGCGTCATCTCAGGCCTGCCAGTTCAGGCCTGCCAGCTCAGTCCCGGCCGCATCGCGCGGAAGCGCTCCTCGGGAAGGCCGGCGGCCGCCAGCGCCGCGGCCAGCGCGGCCGGCGGTCGCTCGATGCCCTCGTCGGTGAGCTGGAAGGTGCCCCAGTGGTGGCCCAGCGCCGCTTCTGCGCGCAGTGCCAGCATGACCTGGACCGCCTCCTCCGGGTTCATGTGGTTGTCGCGCATGAACCAGCGCGGCTCATAGGCGCCGATCGGCAGGACCGCGAGGCGGAAGGGGCCGAGTTCGGAACCGAGGCGACGGTAGAGCGAGCCGTCATGGTAGCCTGTGTCGCCGATGTGGAAGATGCGGGCGCCGCCGCCCTCCAGCACGAAGGAGCACCAGAGCGCCATGCGCCGGTCGAAGGCGCCGCGCGCCGACCAGTGGTAGCTTGGAACCAGGGTGGTGCTCACGCGGTCGGACAGGGACAAGCGAGCCGACCAGTCATGCGCCTCTGCGCGGGCTTCCGGAATGCGGGCCCTGACGATGGTGTCGTTGCCGAGCGGCATGATCATGCGCGGCCGGTCGCGCTCGTGCAGCCGCGCCAGCGTCTCGATGTCGAGATGGTCGTAATGGTTGTGCGTGATCAGCACCGCGTCGATGCGCGGCAGGTCGTCGAAGGCGACACCCGGCTCGTTGACGCGGCGCGGGCCGATGAAGCTGAGCGGGCTGGCGCGCAGCGAATAGACCGGGTCGATCAGCAGGTTGAGACCCCCGATCTGGTAGAGGAAGGAGGCGTGGCCGAGATGGACGATGCGGACGCCCTCGACGCGGGCGGGCGGCCTGTCCTTGGGCGGTGCGGGGTAGCTCTCGGGAAACGTCTCGCGATCGCGCTTCGAGGTCTGCCATTTCAGCACGTCGGCGAGCCCCTTGGTCACGGGGCGGCCGTCGGTGAAGACGGTTCCGTTGAAGTTCTCGGTCACGGGGCCTTGGTAATAGGGATTGCGCGAGCGCGAGATCGAGGCCCAGGCGGCGCTGCCGGTGCCGAGCACGGCAGGGATTCCGAGGAGGGTGAGGAGCTTGCGGCGGTTCATGCCGCAGAAGGTGGGTTCGCGCCGCCGCGGGTCAAGCCGGCCTCGTTCACGGTCGCTTGACCGCCGTGCTCGTGACCGCAGTGCCCTTGATTGCCGTGACATGGAGCCAGGGCGTCGGCTCGCCGTCATAGCCGCCGCCGGTGTCCTCGCCGATGACGAGGCTCTGCCAGCGCTCGGGGCCGTAGGCGGACCGCAGCCAGTCCGGCGAGGGGTAGTTGAAGTAGCGGCCGAAGCGGTCGCGCCCCTCGGCCGTGCCCGCCTTGAAGCTCGCATAGAACAGCCCGCCGGGCTTCAGCGCCCTGTGGATGCGCGCGAGGATGCCGGGCAGTGCCGCGCGGGGCACGTGCAGCAGGCAGGCATTGGCCCAGACACTGTCAAAGGCTTCGGTCGCGTCGATGTCCTCGAAGAGCAGCACCCCGACCGGCCGCCCGAGACGCCGGCTGGCCTGCTCGGCCAGTTCCGGCGAGCCGTCGGTGGCGACGAGATCGAGGCCGCGGTCGAGCAGCGCGACGCTGTCGTGACCGCCGCCGCAGCCCAGTTCCAGCACGCGGGCGCCGGGCGGCAGCGCCGCGGCGAAGGCGGCGATGCGGGCATGCTCGGCTTCGCGGGAGCGCCCCGCATAGGCCTGGGCCTCGGCGGCGTAGAAGTCGAGCGTGGCGGTGTCGCGGGCGGTCATGATCGGTCTCGCCGTCAGCGCGTGCCGGTCCGCATCGCCACCGTCGCGATGCCGGCCCCGATCAGCAGGGTCCCGCCGGTCCGGTTGATGGCGCGGATGGCGCGCGGGCTGCTGACGACGGCGCGGGCGCGGGAGGCGATGAGCGCGTAGCCGAAGGCGTTGGCGGCGGCGAGCGTCACGAAGGTCACCTCGAAGATCAGCATCTGCGTCCAGAAATCCCCCTTCGGATCGAGGAACTGCGGCAGGAAGGCGACGAAGAAGGTGAGGCTCTTGGGGTTCAGCGCCGTGACCAACCAGGCATGACCGAGCATCTTCAGCGACGAGACGGCGTCCTCTCGCGGGCTGGCGTCGAGCGTGCCGCCGGCGCGGAAGAGCTTGATGCCGAGCCAGACGAGATAGGCCGCGCCCGCCCATTTCAGCACGGTGAAGACGGTGGCCGAGGTTGCCAGCAGGGCGCCGACGCCGAGCATGGAGAGCGTCATCGCCGTGAAGTCGCCGAGCGCGACGCCGGCCGCCGTCGGCAGCGCCGTGCGCCAGCCCTGGCCGAGCGCATAGGAGACGACGAGGAGGATCGTCGGGCCGGGAATGACGAGCAGGACGGCGGTGGCGGCGGCGAAGGCAGCCCAGGTTTCGAAGGTCATGAGGCTGTTTCCAGTGGCGCCGGGCGAGCCATCCCCAACCGCAGCGGTTTGTAAAGGGAGCCAGTTCAGACGACGTCTATCTGCTCACAAACCTCGATAGGCCTTGCAGTCTGCTGCGCTGCCCCATTCGTCAAAGGTCGCTAGAGGCGATTCGGTCTGCATCTCGCATGCCTTGGTGATGACGACGCGATCTCTCTCGACCGCATAGGCGATTTGATCACCGTTCCGAAGACCCAACGCCTCGCGGACCTCGTGTGGAATCGTCGTCCGTGCCTTGCTGGTGAGCTTGCTAACGATCATGGCCATCGCTCCGGTGTCATAGTCAGCGCGTCGGCCGGTTCGAGCCGAACCAGCCGACGGGCCCGGCCGACATCTCGACGCGCTTCTCCGGTTCGCCCGCCACGACAAGCGCCCACCAGGCGCGGTAGCGCGTCTGCGGGTCCTTCGCCAGCGCGATGCCGAAGCGGGTGGCTTCCTTCATGCGCAGATTGGCGTCATGGCCCGACGAGGCGCGCCAGCCGGAGAAGGCTTCCTCGGTCGAATAGTAGCCACCGCCGAGATTTTCCGCCGCCCGCGCCGCATCGAGGCCGGCGGCATGGACGCGGGACGCGAAGCTGCCGGCGGCGTCATGCGAGAGCGTGTTGGCGCGCGCCATGGCGTCGGCCTGGCGCTGGGCCATGGCCATCAGTGTGGGGTCGAGCCTGACAGGCCCAAGGCCCTGGCTGGCGCGGTAGGCGTTGAAGATGCGGCCGGCCTCCGCGGGATCGAGCGTGACGGCTTCCAGGCGTGCGGCGGCGCGGGGATCGAGCGGCGTCTCGCGGCGCGGCTCGGAGGCACAGCCGGCGGCGAGGAGGGCGAGGGCGGCAATCAAGAGAAGAGGGCGCATGAGCGAGGATGGGTCCGGCATCGCTGGGGTGTCCGCGCCGCTAGCGTCCCATCATGGCGAGATTGCTGCCGGCAGGGCGCCAACCTTGACTTTCGCCACAATCTGCCGCTTTAACCGCGCCATCCGTTTCGCCGACATCGTCGAGACCGCATCAGCCGACCGGGCCGCCTCGCGGCTTCACGAGCCCGGAGGTCAACGCCCGACAGCGCGTCCGCGCCCTCGGGCGCGAAACCGTTTGGCGATGAGGCTTCGCGATGCCGGTCCCTGAAGGCAAGCAAGCAGGTCCGCATGTTCGGCACTCTGAGCGACAGGCTATCAGGCATCCTCTCCGGGCTGACCCGCAGGGGTTCGCTGACCGAGGAGGACGTCAACGCCGCGTTGCGCGAGGTGCGCAAGGCCCTGCTAGAGGCCGACGTCGCGCTCGAGGTCGTGCGCTCCTTCACCGACAAGGTCCGCGAGCGGGCCGTCGGCGCCGAGGTGCTGAAGTCGGTCACGCCCGGCCAGCAGGTCATCAAGATCGTCAACGACGCGCTGATCGACATGCTCGGCGGCGACGGCGAGGGCATCACCTTCGACGCCGTGCCGCCGGTGCCGGTGTTGATGGTCGGTCTTCAGGGTTCAGGTAAGACCACCTCCACGGCGAAGATCGCCAAACGCCTGACCGACCGTGCCAAGAAGCGCGTCCTGATGGCCTCGCTCGACACGCGCCGCCCGGCCGCGATGGAGCAGCTCGCCGTCCTCGGCAAGCAGGTCGGCGTCGAGACGCTGCCGATCGTCGCCGGCCAGTCGGCCGTGCAGATCGCGCGGCGCGCGATCGAGGCCGCCCGTCTCGGCGGCTACGATGTCGTGATGCTGGACACCGCCGGCCGCGTCACGCTCGACGACACGCTGATGGCCGAGGTCGCCGAGGTGAAGGCGGCGACGAACCCGCACGAGGTGCTACTCGTCGCCGACGCGCTGACCGGCCAGGATGCCGTCAACACGGCGCGCGCCTTCGATGCCCGCGTCGGTCTCACGGGCATCGTGCTGACCCGCATGGACGGCGACTCCCGCGGCGGCGCGGCGCTCTCGATGCGCGCAGTCACCGGCAAGCCGATCAAGCTCGTCGGCACGGGCGAGAAGATCGATGCGCTGGAGGATTTTCACCCGTCCCGCGTCGCCAATCGCATCCTCGGCATGGGCGACATCGTCAGCCTGGTCGAGCGCGCGGCCGAGACGGTCGATGCCGACAAGGCCCAGGCGCTGGCGCAGCGCCTCGCCAAGGGCAATTTCGACCTCGCCGACATGCGCATGCAGCTCCAGCAGATGGAGAAGATGGGCGGGCTCGGCGGCGTCATGGGCATGCTGCCCGGCATGAAACAGATGCAGGGCCAGCTCGCCAATTCCGGCGTCAACGACAAGATGATCCGCCGCCAGATCGCGATCATCGACTCGATGACCCCGGCCGAGCGCAAGAACCCCGACCTGCTCAAGAACAGCCGCAAGAAGCGCATCGCCGCCGGCTCCGGGACCTCGCCGGAGGCGATCAACAAGCTGCTCAAGATGCATCGCGGCATGGCCGACATGATGAAGGCGATGAGCAAGCAGAAGGGCGGCATGCTCGGCAAGCTCGGTGCCATGTTCGGTATCGGCGGTGGCGGCCTGCCGCCCGGCATGCCCGACCCCTCGAAGATGGATCCGGCCCAGCTCGCCGAACTGCAGAAGCAGCTCGGCGCGGGCGGCGGCATGCCGGGGCTGCCTCCGGGCGGCTTCCCGGGCCTGCCCAAGGGCGTGACGCCGCCGGCTGGGATGATGCCGAAGCTGCCGGGTCTCGGCGGCCAGCCGGGCCGCGGCCTGCCGGGGCTGGGGGGCTCCAACCCCTTCGGAGGCAAGAAGAAGTGACCAAGCCCACCGAAATGCGCGTCGGCATGTTCGACGTGTTCAAGCAGGTCAAGGCCCGTCTCGACGAGGCCAACCTGTCGTATGAGACGTCGTCCTATCGCGACGACGCCTTCTCCTTCCTCGTGCATGCGCCGGGTGAATATTGGGAGATCGACGTGCTGGAAGACGGCTCGATCGATCTCGAGATCTTCACCTCGACGGGCATGAAGGACGATCCCTGGGCCGCGATCGACCAGCTGGTCGAAGACAACAAGCCCTGATTTCCCACCGCAACGCCCAAAACGTTCAAAAACCAAGGAAGAACGCGCATGTCCCTCAAGATCCGCCTGACCCGTGGCGGCGCCAAGAAGCGCCCGTACTACCGCATCGTCGTCGCCGATGCCCGCTCGCCGCGCGATGGCCGCTTCATCGAGAAGATCGGCTCCTATGATCCGATGAAGGCGAAGGATTCGCCGGAGCGCGTCGTGCTCGACGTCGAGAAGGCCAAGGAGTGGCTCGCCAAGGGCGCCCAGCCGACCGACCGCGTGCTGCGCTTCCTGGACGCCGCCGGCCTCGCCAAGCGCCCGGCCCGCAACAACCCGAAGAAGGCCGAGCCCGGCGAGAAGGCCAAGGAGCGCGCCGCCGCCAAGGCCGAGAAGAGCGCCGCTCCGGCCGAAGCCGAGGCGTGATGCGGCCTCAGGCTCGCGATGCCGTTCGTCATGGTCGGGCTTGTCCCGACCATCCACGTCTTCGCTGGTCGCGACCTGAGTTCAAGTCGTGGATGCTCGCCACAGGGGCGAGCATGACGGCCGCACCTCTTCTCGAGGAGGGGGCGCATGGCCGCTGACGACGATCTCATCCTGCTCGGCGTCATCGGCGCCGCGCATGGCATCAAGGGCGAGGTCCGGATCAAGGCCTTCACCGGCGATCCGCTGGCGATCGCCGATTACGGGCCGCTGACCGACGAGAAGGGCCGACGCTTCGAGATCGCCGAGATCCGCCCGGCCAAGGAGGTCGTGGTCGCTCGCCTCAAGGGTATCACCAGCCGCGAGGCGGCCGAGAGCCTCAACGGCGTCAACCTCTACGTCGCGCGCGACCGGATTCCGGCCCCCGAGGACGAGGACGAATTCCTGCAGGCCGATCTGATCGGCTGCGCGGTCGTCGGCCCGGACGGCGTGGTCCTGGGTACGGTCACCACCGTCGCCAATTATGGCGCGGGCGATCTGCTCGACATTCTGCTGCCCGATGGCCGCTCCGTGCTGATGCCGTTCACCAAGGCCTTCGCGCCCCGCATCGACATCGCCGCCCGGCGGATCGAGGCGGTTCCGCCCGAGGGGCTGTTCGAGGCCGACGATGACGACTGAGCCGAATCCCTCCAGCACGAAGGCCTGGGACCAGCCGGCCGGCGCACTGATCTTCGACATGGACGGCACCATCGTCGACAATATGCGCTTCCATGACGACGCCTGGGAGAACTGGCACCGCGCGCACGGCCTGCCCTTCGACCGGCCGGCCTTCTTCCGGACCACGGCCGGGATGGCGGTCGGCGAGATCGTCGGGCCCTATTTTCCCGGAGCCAGCCCGGACGAGATCGCGCGGCTCGGCGAGGCCAAGGAGGCCCTCTACCGCGAGACCTACCGGCCCCATGTCACGCCGCTGCCGGGGCTGCTGCCGCTGATGGCGCGCGCCCGCAGTTGCGGCGTGCCGATGGCGGTGGCCTCCGCCGCGCCGCCGGAGAACATTGCGCTGGTGCTCGATACGCTCGGTTTGCGCGCCGAATTCGCCACCATCATCTCGCCCTCGCAGGGTTTTCGCGGCAAGCCGCATCCGGACATGTTCGTCGAGGCGGCGCGCCGGATGGGCGTGGCGCCGGAGACCTGCCTCGTCTTCGAGGATGCGCCCAATGGCGTCGAGGCGGCGCGGCGGGCCGGCATGCGGGCGGTGGCCATGCTGACCATGCTCGGCGCCGAGGGCTTCGCGGCTTATGACAACGTCGTCGCCTCGGCGACGGACTTCAACGCGCTGGACCGGTTGCCGGCGTTGCGCTTCGGTTAGTGTTCGCCCCTCATCAAGCCGTCATCCTGGACAAGCCGCGAAGCGGCGCAGCTCCGGGATCCATTATAGAGATCGACATCGCTTTATGATGGATCCCGGGACGCCCTTCGGGCGCCCAGGATGACGAAGAGGTTCCAGCGCGAGCTCACTAAGGTTTTCTCCATGCCGTTCCGCGCCTCCGTCCTCACCCTCTATCCGGAGATGTTCCCGGGGCCGCTCGGCGTCTCGCTCGCGGGCGAGGGGCTGCGGCGCGGGCTATGGTCGCTGGAGACGCACCAGATCCGCGACCATGGCATTGGCCGGCACCGCAATGTCGACGACAACCCAGCGGGCGGCGGGGCGGGGATGGTGCTGCGCTGCGATGTGCTGGGCGCGGCGATCGATGCCGCCGTTCCAGCCGGTGATATGCGCCCGCGGCTGCTGATGTCGCCGCGCGGGCGGCCGCTGGCGCAGCGCCAGGTGCGCGACTGGGTGGCGGGCGAGGGCGTCGTCATCGTCTGCGGGCGTTTCGAGGGCGTCGACGAGCGGGTGATCGAGGGGCGCGGGCTGGCCGAGGTCTCGATCGGCGACTACATCCTCTCGGGCGGCGAGATGGCGGCGCTCGTCCTGCTCGATGCCTGCGTGCGGCTGATCCCCGGCGTGATGGGTAAGGAGCTCTCGGGCGAGGACGAGAGCTTCGAGAATGGCCTGCTCGAATATCCGCACTACACCCGCCCGCGCGAATGGGAGGGCCGGGGCCTGCCCGAGGCGCTGCTCTCGGGCGACCATGCCCGCATCGCGAAATGGCGGCGGGCCGAGGCGGAGCGGATCACGCGGGAACGGCGGCCGGATTTGCTGAAGGACCAGAGCGGAGGCTGAGCCCACGCGTCATTCTCGGGCGCAGCGCAGCGAAGATCCCAAGATCTCAGGGCGGAAAAACACGCTCGTTCACGGGCGCCCTGAGATGCTCGGGTCAAGCCCGAGCATGACGGCGCCTCAGGGATAGGCCGCCACCGGCAGTTTCTCGGCCAGCCAGCCGCCGGGGCCGAGCATGCCGCCGCGCACCGCCAGGATGTCGCGGAAGCCGCGTCCGGCGAGCTTGTCGCGTGTCGAGGCGCTGAGCGCGCCGCTGCGGTCGATCAGGGCGATGCGCTTGCCGCGATGGTCCAGCCGCAGGCCGGCCAGCCTGACCTCGAAGGCCGGCGTCTCGACATCGAGCGCGATCGCGCCCTGGGCCAGGCCGGTGTCGCGCCATTCGGCGGGCGTGCGGATATCGATGAGAAGAAGGGTGCCTGCGCGCGCCGCATCGAGCGCTTCCCGGGGCGCCAGGGTGGTCGGCACCTGCGCCTGCGCCCGGCACGGCAATAGAAGAACCGCCGCTCCCGCGATGAGGATACGGCGGTTCAAGATGGCATCGACGTCATTGCGAGGAGCGTCAGCGACGAAGCAATCCAGGAGCCGTCGCGCGAGACTTTCTGGATTGCTTCGCTGCGCTCGCAATGACGGTTCCGCTCAGCGCAGCTCGGCGCAGAAGCGCTGGATGCGGCGGCAGGCCTCTTCCAGCTTCTCGTCCGAGGTGGCGTAGGAGATGCGAAAGTTCGGGCCGAGTCCGAAGGAGGAGCCGTGCACCGCGGCGACGGCTTCCGCCTCCAGGATGCCCATGACCAGATCCTCGTCGGTCTCGATGACCTTGCCGTTGGGCATGGTCTTGCCGATCAGGGCCGAGCAGTCGGGATAGACGTAGAAGGCGCCCTCGGGCTTCGGGCAGACGAGGCCGCGGGTCTGGTTCAGCATCGAGACGACGAGGTCGCGGCGCCGCTCGAACGCCTTCTTGAAGACGGGGAGGTGGTCCTGCGGACCATCCAGCGCCTCGACGGCGGCCCATTGCGAGATCGCCGAGGTGCCCGAGGTCTGCTGGCCCTGGACGAGGTCCATGGCGTTCATCAGATGCTGCGGGCCGGCCGCGTAGCCGATGCGCCAGCCGGTCATGGCGTAGGACTTCGAGACGCCGTTCATGGTCAGCGTGCGGTCGTAGAGGCCGGGCTCGACCTGCGCCGGGGTGACGAACTCGAACTCGCCATAGACGAGGTGCTCGTACATGTCGTCGGTGAGCACCCAGACATGGGGGTGGCGCATCAGCACATCGGTGAGCTTCTTCATCTCGGCGCGGCTATAGGCGGCGCCCGAAGGGTTCGACGGCGAGTTCAGGATCACCCACTTGGTCTTGGGCGTGATCGCGCGCTCGAGCTCTTCCGGCTGGAGCTTGAACTCGTTCTCGATCTTGGTCTCGGCAAAGGTCGGGGTGCCGCCGCAGAGCGCGACCATCTCGGGATAGGAGACCCAGTAGGGCGAGACGCAGATGACCTCGTCGCCCGGGTTCAGCGTGGCGAGCAGGGCGTTGTAGATGACATGCTTGCCGCCGGTGGAGACGATGGTCTGGCTCGGCTTGTAATCGAGGCCATTCTCGCGCTTGAACTTGCGGGCCACGGCCTCGCGCAGCTGCGGGATGCCGGAGACGGGGGTGTACTTGGTCTCGCCGCGACGGATGGCGGCGATGGCCGCCTCCTTGATGTTGTCGGGCGTGTCGAAATCGGGCTCGCCGACGGAGAGCGAGATCACGTCCTTGCCCTGCGCTTTCAGGTCGCGTGCCTTCTGCGTGATGGTGATGGTCGCAGACGGCTTCACGCGCTTGAGGGCGTCGGCAAGGAAGGCCATGGGAGTGATCTCCGGATCTCGGACGAGGGCACGCCGCGGCGGGCGCGCGCGTGGTTTAGGACTCATAAGCGCCCATCGCAAGCGAGACTGCGTGATCATTGCCAGCAGCGGCGCGAATTGGAGCTACCGTTCAGCCGTATCGGTAAGGGCGCGAAAGGTGCATGCTGATGGAAGGCGGCCGGGGGCCACTCATCACCAGCGTGCCAGCGGCGCGCGGAAGGCGGTTCCGTGAAACTCAGGATCGGCTACGAGCTCGACTACGATTTTCCCCAGCCGACCCCGCTGATCCTGATGCTGAACGTGCATTTCAGCCGGTTCTCGGATCTCGAAACGCCTGATTACATGCGCATCAGGCCGTCCGTGCCGGTCAGGGCCTATCGGGACGGCTTCGGCAACTGGTGCACGCGGCTGGTCGCTCCGCAGGGCAGGATGCGGATCACGGCGGATGCTGTCATTTCCGACAGCGGTCTGCCCGAGGCGCATGATCGCAGCGCCGGGCAGGTGCCGGTCGAGGATCTGCCGGAAGAGGCGATCGTCTTCCTGCTGGCGAGCCGCTTCTGCGGTTCAGACCGGCTGCTCGATCTCGCCTGGGAGCTGTTCGGCACGACGCCGCCGGGGGCGCCGCGCGTCCAGGCGATCTGCGACTTCGTCAACCAGCGCATCGCCTTCAACTACAACGACGCGAGCGTGACGCGCTCGGCTTCGGACGCCTATGCGGAAGGGCGGGGCGTCTGCCGCGACTACGCCCATCTCGCCATCGCGTTCTGCCGGGCGATGAACATCCCGGCGCGCTACTGCACCTGTTATCTCGGCGATGTCGGCACGCCGCCGCCCTGGCCGCCGGGTGATTTCGCAGCATCCTTCGAAGCCTATCTCGAGGGCGGCTGGCAGATGTTCGACCCGCGCAACAATGTCCCGCGGATCGGGCGCGTGCTGATCGCGCGCGGCCGCGATGCGGCCGATGTCGCCATCGCCACCACCTTCGGGCCGAACACGCTGACCGGCTTCAAAGTCTGGACCGACGAGGTGGTCGAGGTGTGAGCCAATGGCGGCGCGCCCGCTCGGGCCGCGCCGTCTCGGTCTGCCGTGCTCTCAGTCCCGGAACAGCCCGGAGGTGTCCGGCTTCCTGGCGCGCAGCGGCGTCTTGCGGGCGAGGCCCTTGGCCTTGGGGGCCGCGGGGTCGGTCGCCTCATCTTCCGGCGATTGCTGCCCGTCTTCGACCGGCTCGGTCTGTGCGGGGGCGGCAATGGCCGGCTTGGCCGCAGCGGCCTTTTCGTCCGCCCTGGCCTGCTCGGCCGGGTCGATGGTCCGGAAGCGGATCATTTCTTCTTCGGCCCCGCAGCGCGCGCGACGGCTGCCGCGAAGGTCGAGGGCGCCGCCGCCGTCACCTTCGGCTTGTCCTGCTTCGGCTTCTTGGCTTCGCGGTTTCCGCGCTGTTCGCCTTTTGCCATGGTCGGTCTCCCTTGGGTCTGAGGGCGCGGGATCGCGCCCCCGGTGGATCTCGGGTTCGAGTCAGGCCTGGCCTGGATCGCGATGGACGCTGAAGCGAGGTTCGATCATGCGGGCGGCTTTCGCCTGCCGCGGCCGGCCCGGCAGGGTCCGGGGCTCGTCATGTCGAAGCAGGCCCCGATCCTAGGCCAGACCGCCGTCGGGCGCACGCTGTTTCTGGCGGGCGCGTCATTCGGCAGCGCCGCGGGCACGGCGGCGCTCCAGCGCCCGCACCGCGCCGGCGGTCCAGCGGGGGCGGCCGAAGCAGGGAAAGCCACGCCGGTTCAGCCGCCGCGCGATGTCGGCCGGGTCGGTGATGCCGACCTCGCGGAACTGGTCGAGCAGGGCACCGGCCGCGACGCTGTGGATTTCGGCGAGGTCGCGCGCCAGCCGGCGGGCGCTTTTATCAGCCCCTGCATCACCGCTCAGCGGGTGCCCCGGCCGAAGCTCGGCTCGACCGGGTGGGGCGAGAGCATCACCGCATTGGCATGGCCGCCCTCGAAGAGCGCGAAGCGCATGGCGTCCTTCCTGTCGCGAAAGATGCCTTCCGAGACACCTTCGAGATCGCGGGCGACCCAGAAGCCGGCTCGGGAACGACCGACGAGGAAGAGGTGGCTGGCGTCGCTGTGCGGCGGCTGGAGGGAACGGGACCGGCCCATCGTCACGCTCCTCAGCTCACCGCGGCCCAGGCGCGCAGGGCGATGATGCCGCCCGCCATCAGGGCGAAGAAGGCCAGCGCTGTCCATTCGGCCAGCAGGAAGCGGCGCGCGATGCCGGCACGTTGCGGCGACGCAGGGCGGCGCGGCGTCGCAAGCGCGCCATAGACCGCGCGGATGCGCTGCTGCCGGCGGGTATGCGAAGTGGGAAATGAGATGGTCATGGTCACCTCCTGAGAGGCGACCGGTTTAGGTCCCATCCGCATAAGCGCGCGATGCGGAAGAGCGTGCGCAAGCATAAAGCGCCCGTAAACCGGAAGGGTTGCCCCGGGTGGGCCGGCCTGTCATGGCTCCCGGCGATGGAACTCGTTGCACCCCCGAAGCCCGCGCCGATCGCGATCTATGTCGATGCCGACGCCTGCCCGGTGAAGGACGAGGTCTTCAAGGTCGCCGGCCGGCACCGGCTGCATGTCTATGTCGTGGCCAACAGCTTCATGATGCTGCCGCGCGAGCCCTGGATCGAGCGCATCGTCGTCTCGGGCGGGTTCGATGCGGCCGATGACTGGATCGCCGAGCGCGTCGCCCGCGGCGCGATCGTCATCACCTCGGACATTCCGCTCGCGGATCGCTGCATCAAGGCCGGTGCCGAGGTCATCGGCCCGACGGGCAAGCCCTTTACCGAAGCCTCGATCGGCATGGCGCTGGCGACGCGCGACATGATGGAGGATCTGCGCGCGATGGGCACCGCCACCGGCGGGCCGAAGCCGTTTTCGGCGCGCGACCGCTCCGCCTTCCTGCAGGCGCTCGACCTCGCCATCCAACGGCTGAAGCGGGCGGCATTCGCCGCAGCTGAGCCGCGCTTAGGCCCTTGATTTCGCGGCGGCTTTGGGCCTGCGGGGCCATTTCCCTCCGGCTGCGAATGCTCTAATGCTGCGGCCAAGCCTGTTGCAATCGGGCCGCTCCGGGAGGAAGTTCATGCCGTTGACCCGCCGTTCCACGCTCGGCCTGATGGCCGGCGCCGTCCTCGCTCCGTCCGTCCTGCGGGCACAGAGCTTCCCGACCAAGCCGATCACGCTCGTCGTGCCCTATCCGGCGGGCGGCCCAACGGATGCGATCGCGCGCTTCGTCGCGCAGGACCTGTCGACCTCGATCGGCCAGAACGTGGTCGTCGACAACCGCGCCGGTGCCTCGGGCGCCGTCGGCACGCGGGCCGTGGCCAAGGCCGATCCTGACGGCCATACCATCGTCTTCGGCAACAACCAGACGCATGGCAACAACATGTTCCTGCTGAAAGAGCCGGGCTACGACGCGGTCAAGGATTTCGCGCCGCTGGCCGGCGTCGGCGCCTTCGAGCATGCCTTCGTGGTGCGCAACGACCTCCCGGCCAAGACCATCAAGGAGCTGATCGCGCTCGCCAAGGCCGATCCGGGCAAGCTCAATTACGGCTCGACCGGCGTCGGTTCGGGCTCTCATCTCGCCATGGAGCTGTTCATGGCGCGCACCGGCATCAAGATGACGCATGTGCCTTTCCGGGGAGCGGCGCCGCTGGTTCAGGAAATCGTCGGCGGGCGCATCGACATCGCCAATTCGACGCTGCCGAGTGTGCTCGAGCAGATCAATGCCGGCACGTTGCGGGCGCTGGCGCTGGCCAGCCCGGAGCGCAACCCGCGCGCCAAGGACATTCCGACCCTGCGCGAGCAGGGCGTTACCGATGCCGACGCCGATTCCTGGGCGGCCTTCTTCGCGCCGGCAGCCGTGCCCGCGCCCGTGCTGGAGACGCTCTCCAAGGCGATCCTGGCCTCGCTCGCCAAGCCGGCCGTCAGCGAGGCGATCCTCAAGCTCGGCTTCACGATGAGGTTACGTGACCCCGCGGCTTTCCGGCCGTATCACCAGCAGGAAATCACGACCTGGGAAAACATCATCAAGGCGGCCGGTGTGAAGCCGGAGTAGCCTGAGGCGAAGGAGCCGGCATGGCGGCGGCAGGGTTCGGAAGACGCTTCGTTCTCGCTCTGCTGCTGTTGCCGGCCTTCCGGCCCGGAGCGGCCTCCGCCATCGAGGTCGATCGCGAGCGGGTCTGGGCGCTGCTCGCGAAGCCCGGCCATGTCGCGCTGATGCGCCATGCCGACGCGCCCGGGACCGGCGATCCGGCCGGCTTCCGCATCGGCGACTGCGCGACGCAGCGCAATCTGGGCGAGCGCGGGCGCGAACAGGCGAGGCGCCTCGGGGAGGAATTCCGCCGCCGCGCGATCCCCGTGTCGCTGGTGCTGACCAGCCAGTGGTGCCGCGCGCGCGACACGGCCGCCCTGATGGCGCTCGGTCCGATCGAAGACGAGCCCACCGCGCTGAACTCCTTCTTTGGGCGCCCCGGCGAGCGCGAGGCGGCCACCGCCGCGCTGCGCCAGCGTCTCGCCGCGCTTCCGGCCGATGCCGGGCTGGTGCTGATGGTCACGCATCAGGTCAACATCACGGCCCTGACAGGGGTCTTCCCCGCGTCCGGCGAGATGGTCGTGCTGAAGCGCGACGCGAGCGGCGCGGTCGTGACGGTCGGGCGCCTGCCGGCGCCTTGATGTCGCAGGGGAAACCGCGGCGCAGGCCGAGCGGTTATTCCTGTCCCATGATCAGCAAGGAGACGACGATGCGCAGCGCTGCCTGGATCGCCACCGTGACTCTGACGATCGCCGCCTGGCCCGCGTCGCGGGACGCCGCCGCGCAGCAGCGCTATCCATCGAGCGCGGGCGACCTCGTCGTCGAGACGGTGGCGGGAGGACTGGAGCATCCCTGGGGGCTCGCCTTCCTGCCGGACGGTCGGATGCTGGTGACGGAACGGCCCGGGCGCCTGCGGCTAGTGGGGACGGATGGCAAACTCTCTGCGCCGATTACCGGGGTGCCGAACGTCGCAGGGCGCGGGCAGGGCGGGCTGCTCGACGTGGTTCCCGATCCCGGCTTTGCGCAGAACCGGACGATCTATCTCTCCTTCGCGGAGCCGCGCTCTGGGGGCACCGGGACCAGCGTCGCCCGCGCCCGCCTCAACGAGCGCGGCACGGCGCTGGAAGGCACCAAGGTGATCTTCCAGCAAATGCCGACGATCGCCAGCAACATGCATTTCGGTTCCCGGCTGGTCTTCGACCAGACGGGAGCGCTCTTCGTCACGGTCGGCGACCGCTATGGTCAGCGCGACCAGGCGCAGAATCCGGCCAATCATATCGGCAAGATCATGCGGATCCGGCCCGAGGGTGGTGCACCCGCCGACAACCCGAAGATCGAGGCCTGGCAGCCGGAGATCTGGTCGATCGGCCACCGGAATGTGCAGGCTGCGGCTCTCCATCCGCAGAGCGGCCAGCTCTGGACCGCCGAGCACGGCGCGCGCGGCGGCGACGAGGTGAACACGCCGAAGGCCGGGCGCAATTACGGCTGGCCGGTCGTCACCTTCGGTATCGACTATTCCGGCGCCAAGATCGGCGAGGGCACGAGCAAGGCCGGCATGGAACCGCCGCTGTTCTACTGGGATCCCTCGATCGCGCCCTCGGGGGCCGCCTTCTACACCGGCGCGGTCTGGCCGGCCTGGACGAACTCGCTCTTCGTGGGCGCGCTAGCGGGCCAGATGCTGGTCAGGCTCTCGACGCAAGGCGAAGCGGTGACCGGGCAGGAGCGGCTGCTCGAAGGGCTCGGCGAACGCATTCGCGACGTCCGGCAGGGGCCGGACGGGTTTTTGTACCTGCTGAGCGACGCACCCGACGGCAAGCTGCTGCGGGTCAGGCCGGCGAAATAGGGCTGAGGGTTGGGGCCTGTCGTTCGCCGTCGCCGAAAGGCTCGTGTGACGCTCCGATTCCTGTTACCGCGCTTCCCGGCTCAAGGTTGGGAAAGCTCAGGCGATGCAGGACGGCACTCTCTCGATCGGGATCATTGGCGCGGGCATCATGGGCGAGCGACTGCTCGGCGCCATCCTCGACCAGTCGCCTGCGCTGGTGACGGTCAGCGGCGTCTGGGATCCGGCGCCTTCGGCGATGGCGCGGATGGCGGCGACCTTCCCGCAGGTTCCGCGGCCGGCCGATGCCGCGGCGGTCATCGCCGCCAGCGACTGCGTCTACATCGCCTCGCCGCCGGCGTTCCATCTCGGACACGCCCGCGCCGCCATCGCCGCCGGAAAGAGCGTCTTCTGCGAGAAGCCGCTGGCCGTCGATGTTGAGGATGCGCGCGCCTTCGTGGCAGAGGCGGGAGACAGGGGCGCCGTCAACTTCCCCTTCGCCTCCTCACTGGCCGTCGCAACCTTGATGGACTGGATCGCGCAGGGCGCCGTCGGGACCGCCTCGCGCATCACCATCGAGGTCGCCTTCGCGACCTGGCCGCGCTCCTGGCAGGCCGATGCCGCCGCCTGGCTGGACGGTCGGCAACAGGGCGGTTTCACCCGGGAGGTCGTGTCGCATTTCCTGTTCCTGAGCCGGCGACTCTACGGCCCTCTGCATGGGCTGAGCGCGAGCGCGGCCTTCCCCGAGAAGGGTCGGTCGGAGCGATCGATCGAGGTGAGGCTGATGGCCGGCGAGATCCCGGTCGACCTCAGGGGCAGCGTCGGTACGACGACGAAGGACGACCACAACATCTGGATGCTGGAAGGCGACCGGGGGGCGGTGCGTCTCTGCGACTGGTCGGTCGCCGAACGCCGTCGGCCTGACGGCACCTGGGAGAGGGCGGCCGACGCCCTGTCGCAGCTGGAGGCGCGACCGATCGCGCTCAGGCGCCAGATCGAAGGGGTCGTCAGACTGACGCGGGGCGAAGCGCACCATCTCGCGACGCTGACGGACGCCCTGAACGTGCAGGAGATCGTCGAGGGCATTCTCGCTGATGGTCTGAGAGCCACGCGGTGTTGAAAGCCCGTAGTCATACGATCTCTGCCAGCCGCGTGTCCTGCGACAGCACCAGGCACCAATGCGGCTCGAAATCGGCGCCGAGCGGCCAGACGAAGTCCTTGAAGATATCGAGCAGGCGGGTCTGGTAGCGCTCGAACCATGTGCGCTGGCAGAGCACGAATTTGGTCGCGCCGACGATCGTCTCGCGGTCGATGATGCAGAGCGGGACGATGTCGGGATTGGCCTCGAGATAGGCCTGCACGGCGACCATCAGCGTCGGGTAGCCGGGGTGCAGCATGTCGTCGAGGACGATCAGCCCGCCTTCGGCGAGGCAGGCGGTTGCCAGTGCGAGGTCGCGGCCGAGCGCGACGCGGGAATGCTCGCCGTCGATGTGGATGAAGCGCAAGCGGTCGCCGTCGGCTTGGGCGAGGAGGTCGGCGGGCGCCATTGCGCCGGCATCGCCCTTGATGGTGCGGCGGCGCTCCGGGCCGATTCCGTGCCGGTCACAATTCGCCTCGAAGCGCTGCTCGACGCCAGGGTCGGGCCAGGAGAAGATGTCCAGCGCCAGAGCGATCTCGCCCTCCTCGAGCGCATGGGCGAGCGCGATGAAGAAGCGGCCCTCGAAGGCGCCGATCTCGGCGATCGGGCCCTTCAGGCCTTCCTCCGTCTGCAGGCGCAGCAGCCGCGCGCAGATCGCGGCGGCAAAGCGCGAGGACATGCCGACGACGCGATCATAGCCGTCGGAGAGATAGGCCTCGACCGCGTCGTGGCCGGAGAAGGGGAGGGCGGGTCTGGCGAGCTGATCCATCGTGCCACTGTGACGATGCGGCAGCGGCCTGTCACCCCGCCGAAGCGGGCGCCGCTCAGCCCTTGGCGTGGAAGATGAAGAAGGCGCCGGCTGCGATCAGCGCGAAGCCGATGGCGTGGTTCCAAGTCAGGCTTTCCTTGAGCCAGAACACCGAGAAACCGGCGAAGACGGTCAGGGTAATGACCTCCTGCATGGTCTTGAGCTCGGCGGTCGAATAGACGGCGGAGCCGATGCGGTTGGCCGGCACCGCCAGCATGTATTCCGGCAGCGCGATCATCCAGCTCGCGAGGATGGCGAGCCAGATGGCCGTGCTCTTGTAGCTGAGATGGCCATACCAGGCGAAGGTCATGAAGACGTTGGAGCCGACCAGCATGGCGATCGGCAGGATATGCGCGGCGGTGACGGAGGGCATCGAACTCGATCCTGTGGCGAGGCCGGGAACGCCCGGCGGTCGGGTCTGTTCCGGCGGTCGTGTCAGCTCAGCCGAAGCGAAGCTTCATCGAGAGGATGAGCAGCACGAGGCACAGTGTCAGCGCATTGGCGGCGACGACCGGCCAGGAGCCGATATGCAGACCATAGGTCAGCCAGAGCGCGGTCCCGGCCGCGAAGAGCGACTGCGTCCAGAGCGAGATCGCCCTGGTGTCACGGGTGCGGATGGTGCGCCAGGCCTGGGGCAGCCAGCATAGGCTGGTGAGGGCGGCGGCGGCGAAGCCGAGGAGTTCGATCGATTGGGGCGACATGGCGGGTTCCGGCGGGGGCTCGCGCCCTCATAGCGGGATTCGCCGCCTTGCGCTGCCGGCGCGATGGTTAACCTCTCTTAACCGCATCGCCCTAGTTTCGCGTCATTCCTGCGATTCGGTGGAGACCATGCGCGCAACGATCCTGGCCCTGCCTCTCGTCCTCTTCGCCTCGGCCGCTTCGGCGCAGGGCAGCTTCCAATCCTGTCTGTCCGGCCTGCGCAGCGAGGCCGCCGCCAAGGGCGTTTCGGGCGCAACCTTCGACCGCGCCATGGCCGGCGTCGAGCCGGACATGAAGATCATCGAGGCGATGAACAACCAGCCGGAGTTCAAGACTCCGATCTGGGACTATCTCGGCACGCTGGTCGACGAGGAGAAGGTTGCCGAAGGGCGCGCGATGATGCGCCAGCATGCCTCGGTACTCGCCGCGGCGGAGCAGCGCTTCGGCGTCGACCGCCACACCATCGCCGCGGTCTGGGGTGTCGAGAGCGATTTCGGCAAGGCCAAGGGGCGCTGGCCTCTGGTGCAGGCGCTCTCCACAGGTGCCTGCCTGGCACCGCGGCGCAACGCCTTCTTCAAGGGCGAGCTGATCGCGACGCTGCAGATCATCCAGCGCGGCGACGTCCGGCCCGAGCGGCTCTTCGGCTCCTGGGCCGGCGCCTTCGGCCACACCCAGTTCATCCCGACGACCTATCTGCGGCTCGCGGTGGACGGCGACGGCGACGGCCGGCGCGACCTCGTCGACTCGATTCCCGACGCGCTGCATTCGACCGCCAACTTCATGGACAAGGCGGGCTGGGTCACGGGCGCGAGTTGGGGCTACGAGGTGCGCGTGCCGGACGGCTACTCCGGCCCGACTGGGCGCAACCCGAAGCAGCCCGTCTCGTCCTGGGCGGCGCGCGGCATCGTCAAGTTCGACGGGTCGCCGCTCAACGGCACCGGCAATGCCGGGCTCCTGATGCCGGCGGGGCGCAACGGCCCGGCCTTCCTCGTCTTCAAGAATTACGACGCGGCCTACAGCTACAACGGCGCCGACTCCTATGCCCTGGCCATCTCCCTCCTCTCCGACCGTCTGCGCGGGCGGCCGGGCGTGCAGGGGCAGTGGCCGACCGACGATCTGCCGCTCTCGCGCGAGCAGCGGCGCGAACTACAGCGGCTTTTGATCGCGCGCGGCTACAATGTCGGCGAGCCGGACGGCGCCGTCGGCTCGCTGACTCGGGCCGCGATCCGGGATGTCGAGGCCAAGATCGGCATGCCCCCGACCGGCCGCCCCGGCGAGAAGGTGCTGCGGGCGCTGAAGAGCGGGCGGGTTTAGCCCCGGCGTCATGCTCGGGCTTGACCCGAGCATCGCCTGCACGGGATTCTCGGGTCTGCGCTTCGCTTCGCCCGAGAATGACGGAAAATCGTGATGACCCGCCGTCTGATGTCCACCGGCTCGCCCTTCGAGACCGCCTTCGGCTATTCGCGCGCCGTCATCGACGGCGACCTCGTCTTCGTCTCGGGGACGACCGGCTACGACTACGTCACGATGACCCTGCCGGAGGATGCGGCCGCGCAGGCGCGCAACATCTTTCGCACGATCGAGGCGGTGCTGGAGGAGGCCGGCACCTCGCTCGCGGGCGTGGTGCGGGCGCAGTATTTCGTCACCGACCGGACCTATTGCGAGCCGGTGCTCGCCGTCTGCGGCGAGGTCTTCCGCGAGGTGCGGCCGGCAGCGGGCATCTATGTCGTGGCGGGACTGCTGAAGCCCGAGATGAAGGTCGAGATCGAAGTCACCGCGCGGTTGGCGCGGCCCTGACATGGCGTCCGCGCCGCTTGCATGCCGGGGGCCTGCGCCCTAATCAGCCGCCATTGCAGGTTCAAGAAACGGCGAGGCGACGACCATGGCGACCCACAAGCTCCTGATGCTCCCCGGCGACGGCATCGGCCCCGAGGTGATGGCGCAGGTCGAGCAGATCGTCTCCTGGTTCGGCAAGCAGGGGCTGGCCTCCTTCGAGATCGAGAAGGGCCTCGTCGGCGGCGCCGCCTATGACGCCCACAAGGCGGCGATCTCGGAAGGCGACATGAAGCTCGCCCAGCAGGCGGACGCCGTGTTGTTCGGCGCCGTCGGCGGCCCGAAATGGGCCGATGTGCCCTATCAGCATCGTCCGGAAGCCGGGCTGCTGCGGCTGCGCAAGGACCTCGGCCTGTTCGCGAACCTGCGCCCGGCGATCTGCTATCCGGCGCTGGCCTCGGCCTCCTCGCTGAAGCCCGAGGTCGTCGAAGGGCTCGACATCCTGATCGTGCGCGAGCTCACCGGCGGCGTCTATTTCGGCGAGCCCAAGGAGATCGTCACGCTGGAGGACGGCTCCAAGCGCGGCATCGACACGCAGCTCTACACCACCCCGGAGATCGACCGGATCTGCCGCGTCGCCTTCGAGCTGGCGCGCACCCGCCGCAACAAGGTCTCCTCGGCCGAGAAGCACAACGTCATGAAGACCGGCGTGCTCTGGAAGCAGACGGTGACCGCGCTGCACGCCGCCGAGTACAAGGATGTCGAACTGGAGCATGTGCTGGCCGACAACTGCGCCATGCAGCTGGTGCGCTGGCCCAAGCAGTACGACGTCATCGTCACCGACAACCTCTTCGGCGACATCCTCTCCGACGTCGCGGCGATGCTGACCGGCTCGCTCGGCATGCTGCCCTCGGCCTCGCTCGGGGCCGAGGACCCGGCCACCGGCAAGCGCAAGGCGCTCTACGAGCCCGTCCATGGCTCGGCGCCCGACATCGCCGGCAAGGGGCTGGCCAACCCGATCGCGATGATCGGCTCCTTCGCCATGGCGCTGCGCTACTCCTTCGGCGCGATCGAGGCGGCCGACCGGCTCGAAGGCGCGATCGCTGACGTTCTTGGCTCCGGCACCCGCACCAAGGACATCGCCGCGCCCGGCGCCAACGCCGTCTCGACCAGCGAGATGGGCCAGGCGATCGTCAAGGCGCTGGAGGCGCGCGGCTGAGGGCGCCTCGTCATTGCGAGCGGAGCGAAGCAATCCAGGACAATGCCCTGAACGTCTGGATTGCTTCGTCGCTGTGCTCCTCGCAATGACGAGATCAAGACGTCGCGGCCAGTTGGCACCTCTCCCCCTCGTGAATTGCGTGCTGCGTCCGGCCATGCGCTAGAGTGCCGGCATCCGAAACGGAAGGGACGCCGGTCCGATGCTGATCAAGAACCGTCCGAGCTGGGACATCCCCGAGAGCGAGGCGACGCCGGAGGCGGTGTTCTTCAACCGCCGCGCCTTCATGACCGGTGGAGCCGGGCTGATCGCGGGGGCGGCGCTGCCGGGTACCGCGGCGGCGCAGGGTGCTGATCCGACGCTCGATCTCTACCCCGCCAAGCGCAACGAAACCTACACGCTCGACCGGCCGGTGACCGACGAGGATCTGGCGTCGAGCTACAACAATTTCTACGAATTCGGCACGTCCAAGGACATCGTCGCGGCGTCGAAGCGGCTCGTCACCCGGCCCTGGACGGTTGCGATCGACGGCATGGTCGAAAAGCCCTTCGAGATCGGATTCGACGATCTCGTGCGCAAGCTGCCGCTGGAAGAGCGGCTCTATCGCTTCCGCTGCGTCGAGAGCTGGTCGATGGCGGTGCCGTGGACGGGCATCCCGCTCAAGGCCTTCGTCGACTACGCCAAGCCGCTCTCGGGCGCGAAATACATCCGCTTCGAGACCTTCCTGAACCCGCGCATGGCGCCCGGCCAGTCGGCCCGCTGGTATCCCTGGCCCTATACCGAGGGGCTGACGATCGCCGAGGCGACGAACGAATTGCCGCTGCTGGTAACGGGCATCTATGGGAAGCCGATTCCTACCCAGCACGGCGCGCCGGTGCGGCTGATCGTGCCGTGGAAATACGGGTTCAAATCGGTGAAATCGATCACCAAGATCAGCTTCGTCGCCGAGCGGCCCAAGACCTTCTGGGAGGGGCTGCAATCCTCCGAATACGGCTTCTGGGCAAATGTGAACCCGCAGGTGCCGCACCCGCGCTGGAGCCAGGCGAGCGAGCAGCTCCTGGGATCGCGCGATCGCCGGCCGACCCTGCTCTACAACGGCTATGGCGAGCAGGTCGCGGGGCTCTACAAAGGACTCGAGGGCGAAAAGCTGTTCATGTGAGGGGTGACGCCCGGCCATGGCTTGACCGCGGCGCGCCCGGGCGGAGAGAGTTGGCGCCGGCCGCCGCCCCGGAACCGACCGCATGCCGCAGTTCTGCCTGTTCGACACCGCCATCGGCGCCTGCGCGCTGGTTTGGCAGGGCGATGTCCTCATCGGCGCGCAACTGCCCGAAGCCGAGGCAGAGGGCGCGCGCCGGCGCCTGCTGCGGCGCTTCCCCGGTGCCGAAGACGCGCCGGCGCCGCCCTTCGTGGCGGCGGCGATCGCCGATATCCGGGGGCTTCTCGCCGGCGAGAACCGGGATCTGAGCCATCTGCCGATCGCACTCGACGATGCGAGCCCCTTCGAGCGCCGGGTCTATGAGGTGGCGCTCTCGATCCCGCCCGGCGAGACGCTGACCTATGGCGACGTCGCCAGGCGCCTCGGCGAGCCCGGCGCGGCGCGCGCGGTGGGCGTCGCGCTCGGTCGCAACCCGGTTCCGATCATCGTGCCCTGTCACCGTGTGCTGGCGGCCGGGGGGCGCACCGGCGGCTTCTCGGCCGAGGGCGGCGTCGAGACCAAGCTGCGCCTGCTGACGATCGAGCGGGCGCGCACGGACGCGGTCCCCGGCCTGTTCGATGCGCTGCCGCTCGCGGCGCGCCCGCGCCGGGCGAGCGCCTGAACCGGACGGGCCGCCAAGGCGTTTCCTCTCCATCGCCCCCGTAACTTCATGAGGTCTCGTTCCATGGCTCCGTTCAAGCTCGTCGTGATCGTCGGCAGCAACCGCAAGGCGTCGATCAACCGCAAACTCGCGGGAGCGCTGGCGAAGCTGGGCGAGGGGGCCTTCACCGCGAGCTTCGCGTCCATCGACGATCTGCCGATGTATAATCAGGACCTCGAGGTCGGGGCGTGGCCGGAGACCGCGACACGACTGAAAGACGCCATCGCCGCTGCCGATGCCGTGCTGGTGGTAACGCCGGAGCATAACCGCTCCATCCCCGCCGTGCTGAAGAACGCGATCGACTGGGCCTCGCGACCGCCCGGGAAGGGCGTCTGGGGCGGCAAACCCGCCGCCATCATCGGCACGAGCCCGGGCGGCGTCGGCACCGCCTGCGCCCAACAGCATCTGCGCGATATCCTCGGCAATCAGGGCGCGCTGGTGATGGGCGGCCAGATGTTCATCACCTGGAAGGAGGGGTTGGTCGATGAGGCCGGCGTCGTCACGGTCGAAGCGACGCGAGACTTCCTCCGGACATTCATGGAGCGCTTCGCGGCCCTGGTCGGCAAGCTCACCGGCTGAGCCTCGTTGGCGCCACCTGTCACGAGCCAAAAAAAGGGCCGGCGTCCCGCGAGGGAGCCGGCCTTTAAAGTTTGAAACATCCGGCTCAAACGCCAAACATCTCAGAGGGGAACGGCTGAAACGAACTCGATGCCGGGAGGAGATAGCAGAGCCCGTTCCGAACAACCGTGTCTGCTATATCGGTCGGCATCTGCCTTTTCGCAATGCAGCATCAGGGGGTCCGCCATGCGCAAATTGCATGAACCGCGGTCAGATGCCGCAAATTAAGTCTAAATCATTGATAAATATGCGCAGAACGCAGTCGCTCTGTCGCGGCGCGTCATGGTTTCGCAAGTGACTTGTTGCGGTGCAGCACGGCCATGCGCCAGTGGCGCGCTCTGATGGCGCAACAAAACGGCCGACCCTGCCGTTCAGCAGAGTCGGCCGATGCGAATCGGATCAGGTGGCGATCTCAGTAGGTCCAGCGCTGGGCCTTCTGGATCAGGAAGTCGCGGAAGACCTGGACGCGGGCGACGGACTTCATCTCTTCGGGATAGACCAGATAGCTCTCGAGCTGCGGCATCTCGGTCTCGCGCATCAGCTGCACCAGCGGCGAGCCGGTCTCGATCAGGTAGTCCGGCAGGACGGCGATGCCGGCGCCGGAATCGACCGCACGCTTCATCGCCGTGATGTTGTTGACGGTGAGGTGGATCGGACGCGGATTGCGCTGGTCGCGGCCGAGCGAGCCGAGCCAGTGCACTGCCGTCAGATAGGAGGGAGAGGTGCCGCCGAAGGAGAGGATGCGGTGGTTGTCCAGATCCTCATGCGTCTTGGGCTCGCCGAAGCGCTTCACATAGGCCGGCGAGCCATAGACGTGGAAATGGACCGTGAAGAGCTTGCGCTGGATCAGGTCGGGCTGCTGAGGCTGGCGCAGGCGGATGGCGATGTCGGCCTCGCGCATTGACAGGTCGAGCTCCTCGTCGGTGAGGATGAGATCCACCTTGATGTCGGGGTAGAGGTCCATGAACTCGGCCAGGCGTGGCGTGAGCCAGTGTCCCCCGAGGCCGCGCGTCGCTGTGACCTTCAGTTCGCCTGAGGGGTGTTCGCGCGTCTCCGAAAGCTGGGAGCGTGTGCGTTCGAGCCGCTGCGTCATCTCGCGGGCGGCGCGCCACAGCAGTTCGCCCTGCTCGGTGAGGATCAGGCCTCGGGTGTGGCGGTGGAACAGCGGCGCGCGCAATTCCCGCTCCAGCGCCCCGATCTGGCGGCTGACGGCCGACTGGCTGAGCCCGAGAACATCCCCTGCCTTGGTGAAGCTGCCCGACTCGGCGACGGTATAAAAGATCCTGATGCGGTCCCAATCCACCGCGGTTCCCCCGTTATGCGTTTGGCGCATGTTGGGGGCTAAAATCCTTGAAGGTCAATGCCTGCGTTGCGGTGCCAAGCTGTTTTCACACTGAATTTGGTTACAGAAGTGATCAAATTCCGTGATGTATCCGAGGGATCCTTCTATTCCGCCGCCTCGCGGTGCTGAAGGTCCATTGCCTGCAACCAGCGCTCGGCATCGAGGGCCGCCATGCAGCCCATGCCGGCAGCGGTCACGGCCTGGCGGTAATGCTCGTCAGTGACGTCACCAGCGGCGAAGACGCCCTCGACATTGGTGCGGCTCGTGCCGGGTTCGACGTCGAGATAGCCGGTTTCGTTCATGGCGAGCTGGCCGGCGAAGAGTTCCGTCGCCGGCTTGTGGCCGATCGCGATGAAGACGCCGTCCGCCTTGAGCTCCGATGCCGCGCCGGTCTTGAGGTTGCGCAGAGCGACATGGGTGACGTTGGGCGGCTGCGTGCCGCCGCAGATCTCGGCGATCTCGCTGTCCCAGACGACCTCGACCTTCGGGTGCTTGAACAGCCGGTCCTGCATCACCTTTTCCGCGCGCAGCGAGTCGCGGCGGTGCACCAGCGTGACCTTGCTGGCGAGGTTGGCGAGATAGAGCGCCTCCTCCACGGCGGTGTTGCCGCCGCCGACCACCACGACCTCCTTGTTGCGGAAGAAGAAGCCGTCGCAGGTCGCGCAGGCCGAGACGCCAAAGCCCTGGAAGGCCTGTTCGGACGGCAGGCCGAGCCATTTCGCCTGGGCGCCGGTCGCGATGATCAGAGCATCGCAGGAATAGGTCTCGCCGCCGTCGCCCCAGAGGCGGAAGGGGCGCTGCGAGAGGTCGACCCTGGCGATGTGATCGGAGACCATGCGCGTGCCCATATGCTCGGCCTGGGCGCGCATCTGCTCCATCAGCCAGGGGCCCTGGATGACGTCGGCGAAGCCGGGATAGTTCTCGACGTCGGTGGTGATCATCAACTGGCCGCCGGCCTGCATACCCGAGACCAGCACCGGTTCCAGCATGGCGCGGGCGGCATAGATCGCGGCGGTATAGCCGGCCGGGCCTGAGCCGACGATCATCACGCGGGCATGGGTGTGGGCCATGATGGGGTCCTCTCGCTTGCCCATTCGACATACGCCGCCGGACGGGCGATGCAAGCGCACGGGCTTTCAAGATCAGGCGAGGCCAAGCTGCTGCCTGTGCATAAGCCAGCGCCGTCGGATGTCGTCGGCGATGATCTGCGTCGAATCGACCGGCGCGTAGCGCTCGCCCTCCAGACGGCCCTCGAAATGATGGACCATCCCCTGGCGCTTCAGCGCCTCCAGGAACTTCGCCAGCTTGCCATGGCCGCCATGCGGCTCGAAGACGAGGATCGGGGCGCCCGTCGCCGTCGCCTCGCCGATCATGTTGGTCGAATCCGCCGTGGTGACGATGGCGTCGGCGTGGGCGAGCAGCGCGACATAAGGGTTCTCGCCGCTGCCGTCCCACCACCAGCCGCCATGGCGGGCGAACACCGCCGCGACGGCGGCGTCGAGCGCCGGCGGCGTGCGGCGCGAGCGCGAGCCCATCAGCGCGACACCGGAGCTTGCGAGCGCATCGAGCCCCTCGGCGAAGCGGGTAATGTCCTCGGGCGTGAAGCGGTGATGGCGGCTATCGCCGCCAACGAGGACCGTGGCACGGGGCGCTGGGAGGGCGACGATGGCGGCGGGTGGGTTGCGGCGTGCCGCTGCGAGCCGCTGCGGCGCCAGCCCGTGGGGGGAGGTCGTCGTGACCAGGACGTTCTCGTCACGCAGGCGGTCATGCTCGGCGACCCACATAAAGTCGGCCGAGCCCGCGCCCGTGCGCGGGTCCTTGAGGATAACGGTGAAGGTGGCGCCGTTCGAGGCCTTCTTCACCGCCCGGACATAGGCGATCGCCCGGCGCCCCGAGGCGATGACGATGTCCGGGAAGGGCGGGCGGATCGGGCTGCCAGGGCGGTCCGGCGCCTCGCGCGGGTCGATCGGGCCGCGCGGCATCAGCCAGGCAAAGGGCCTGCGCGGCGCCACCCTGCGGATCTCCGGGACGACGCCCAGCCGCTCGGCGACGCCTCGGCATTGCACCTCGTCGCCGGCCTTGCCGTCGGTCAGGACCCAGACGGTCGGGATGGGTTCGGCGGTCACGTCGGCTCCTCGGTCGGGCGGTGCGGCTCGTTGCGGCACGCGCCTTGTATCGCCAAGACGCTGCGTCTACACCAGCGCAACCTTCTTCCGGGACCCCTCGTGCGCTCCAGACTCGACGATATCGACCTCGCGATCCTGCGCGAATTGCAGGCGAACGGGCGGATGACCAATGTCGAGCTGGCGAGCCGCGTCGGCATCTCCCCACCGCCCTGCCTGCGGCGCGTGCGGGCGCTCGAGGAGGCGGGGCTGATCACCGGCTACCGGGCCCAGCTCGACGAGCGCAAGCTCGGGCTGGAGGTGGTGTGCTTCGCCTTCGTGCATCTGGCGAGCCAGGCCGAGGCCGATCTCGCCGCGTTCCAGGACCACATCCGTGTCTGGCCGGCGGTGCGCGAATGCTGGAAGCTCTCCGGCGACATCGACTTCATGCTGAAATGCGTCGCGCCGGACCTGAAGGCCTTTCAGGATTTCGTCGGCGAGCTGACCGCGCTGCCGAACGTCCGCAACGTCCGCACGGCGCTGGCCTTCGACCGGGTCAAAGACGAGCCGATCGTTCCGTTCGGGTGAGGCGCGTCTGCGGCGAATCGGTCAGCCGCCGAGATAGCGCCTGATCCAGAGCGCGTTGTTCTCGATCAGCGCGGCGACGCGGCGCTGGTCGACATCGGGCCGGTACCAGGCGCCGCCGGAATCGGAACCGAGATTCGACAGGATGCTCCACTGCCCGAGAACCTCGCCGCGCGGGCCGGTCAGCACATAGTCGGCATCGAAATTGTCGAGGCTCGCGCCGCCGTCGCTCGGCTTGCCGCCGCCACCGCCTCCGGCCCAGCTCGCCAGCCAGACGCCCTTGACGGCGACCGACAGGGTCGGCCCGCCGCGGCGGATCATCGGGGCGAGCGTCGTCGCGAGTTGCCGTTCGAGCGCGCGCCGGATCTCCTCGGCGCGCGGGCCCCAGCCTTGCGCCGCGAGGCGGGAGGTGTCGACGCGGATGGCGCCGATGGTGCGGGCCTGAGCCAGTGCCGGAACGGACAGGGTCAGTGCCGCGCCGGCCGCAGCCTGCAGGAGGAATGAGCGGCGTGTCGTCATGTCGGAAGCTCCCTCGGGACCAGCCTCCGATGTGGCGTCGCGACGTCGCGATGCCAAGTCCGGAAGGCGCGCCTAGCGAAAGTCGACGCTGACGACTTCGTAGGACTTGCCGCCGCCGGGCGTGTTGACCTGCACCGAGTCGCCGACCTTCTTGCCGATCAGCGCGCGCGCGATCGGCGAGCCGATCGAGACCTTGCCGGACTTCACATCCGATTCCGGCTCGCCGACGATCTGGTAGCTCTTCTCTTCCTCGGTATCGTCGTCGATCAGCTTGACGGTGGCGCCGAACTTGATCGTGTCGCTGCCGGCGAGCTTGGAAACATCGATGATGTCGGCCCGGCCGATCAGCGATTCCAGCTCCTGGATGCGGCCCTCGTTGAGGGACTGCGCTTCCTTGGCGGCGTGATACTCGGCGTTCTCGGAGAGGTCACCGAGCGCGCGCGCCTCGGAAATCGCCTCGATGATGCGCTGGCGCTGGACCTGCTGCCGATCCTTGAGCTCGGCCTCCAGAGCGGCGAAGCCGCCGGGGGTCATCGGAACCTTTTCCATCGTCTCGTCCCATCATCCGAAAGCGGGTGCCCGCCGGCGGCATCCCGGCCGCCTGCGCCCCGCTTCCTGTCGTTTGTAAAACTTCGTCGGCGCCCCGCCCTCAGGCAGCGTTCACGAAGTAGGATTGCAGCGACCTGACTTCGAGATCGCCGCTGCAGTAGGCCTTGATGCCTTCCGCCGCCGCGATCGCTCCGGCCAAGGTGGTATAATAGGGAACCTTGTGCAAGAGGGCCGTTCGGCGGAGCGAACGGGAATCCGCCAGGGCCTGCGGGCCGTCGGTGGTGTTGAAGACGAGCTGGATTTCGCCGTTCTTGATCGCGTCGACGACGTGCGGCCGGCCTTCCAGCACCTTGTTGATCTTGGCGGCCGGGATGCCCTCCTCCTGGAGCAGGCGCAGGGTGCCGCCGGTCGCCAGCACGCGGAAGCCGAGATCGGCCAGCATGCGGACGCTCTCGACGATGCGCGGCTTGTCCTCGTCGCGCACCGAGACGAAGACCGTGCCCTTGACCGGCACCTTGGAGCCGGCGCCGAGCTGGCTCTTGGCGAAGGCGATGTCGAAGGAGCGGTCGAGGCCGATGACCTCGCCGGTCGAGCGCATTTCCGGCCCGAGCAGCACGTCGACCCCCGGGAAGCGCGCGAAGGGGAAGACGGCCTCCTTGACGCCGACATGCTTCAGCGTCTGCGGCTTCAGGCCGAAGCCGGCGAGGCTCTCGCCGGCCATGATGCGCGCGGCGACCTTGGCGACCGGCACGCCGATGACCTTGGCGACGAACGGCACCGTGCGCGAGGCGCGCGGATTGACCTCGAGCACATAGATCTCGCCGTCCTTGATCGCGTACTGGACGTTCATCAGCCCGCCGACATCGAGCGCCAGCGCCATGGCGCGGGTCTGCCGCTCCAGCTCGGCGACGGTCGCAGGCGAGAGCGAGCGCGGCGGCAGCGAGCAGGCGGAATCGCCGGAATGGATGCCGGCTTCCTCGATATGCTCCATGATGCCGGCGATGAACGCATCCTTGCCGTCGGCGAGGCAGTCGACGTCGACCTCGATCGCATCGGACAGATAGCGGTCGAACAGCAGCGGGTTCTTGCCCAGCACCGTGTTAATCTGGCCGGTCTTGTCGTTCGGGTACTTGGCCTTGACCTCGGAGGGGATCAGCGAGGGCAGGGTGCCGAGCAGATAGTCCTCGAACATCGCCTCGTCGCGGATGATCGCCATGGCGCGGCCGCCGAGCACATAGGACGGGCGCACGACGAAGGGCAGGCCGAGCTCGGCGCCGATCATGCGGGCCTGTTCTACCGAATAGGCGATGCCGTTCTTGGGCTGCTTGAGCTGGAGCTTGTCGAGCAGGCGCTTGAAGCGGTCGCGGTCTTCGGCGAGGTCGATCGCGTCGGGCGAGGTGCCGAGGATCGGGATGCCGGCCTCCTCCAGGGCGTTGGCCAGCTTCAGCGGGGTCTGCCCGCCGAACTGGACGATGACGCCGTGCAGCGTGCCCTTCTGCTTCTCGGTCTCGAGGATCTCGAGCACATCCTCGGCGGTCAGGGGCTCGAAATAGAGCCGGTCCGAGGTGTCGTAGTCGGTCGAGACCGTCTCCGGATTGCAGTTGACCATGATGGTCTCATAGCCCGCATCCTTCAGCGCGTAGCAGGCATGGCAGCAGCAATAGTCGAACTCGATGCCCTGGCCGATGCGGTTGGGGCCGCCGCCGAGAATGACGACCTTCTTGCGGTCGGAGGGCTTGGCCTCGTCGGCCGCCTGCCCGGCGAAGGGCATGGCATAGGTCGAGTACATATAGGCCGTCGGCGAGGCGAACTCGGCCGCGCAGGTGTCGATGCGCTTGTAGACCGGGCGCACGGCGAGCGAACGCCGCAGGGCCTTGACCTCGGCCTCGGTCTTGCCGGCGACGGCGGCGAGCCGCTTGTCGGAGAAGCCCATCGCCTTGACCTGCCGGAAGGCACCCGGCGTCTGCGGCAGGCCGAACTGGCGGATCTTCTCCTCGGTGTCGACGATGCCGCGCATCTGCTCGAGGAACCAGGGGTCGATCTTGCAGCTCTCATGGATCTGCGCGTCGGTGAAGCCGAGCCGCATCGCCTGGGCGACCTGGAGGATGCGGTCGGGCGTCGGCGTCGAGAGCGCGGCCTTGATCGCGTTCTTGTCGTCGCCCTTGCCGAGCCCCTCGACCTCGATCTCGTCGAGGCCGTCGAGCCCGGTCTCCAGCGAGCGCAGCGCCTTCTGCAGGCTTTCCTGGAAGGTGCGGCCGATCGCCATCGCCTCGCCGACGGACTTCATCGCGGTCGTCAGCGTCGGCTCGGCGCCGGGGAACTTCTCGAAGGCGAAGCGCGGGATCTTGGTGACGACGTAGTCGATCGTCGGCTCGAAGGAGGCCGGCGTCGCGCCGCCAGTGATGTCGTTCTCGATCTCGTCCAGCGTGTAGCCGACCGCCAGACGCGCCGCGACCTTGGCGATCGGGAAACCGGTCGCCTTGGAGGCGAGCGCCGAGGAGCGCGAGACGCGCGGGTTCATCTCGATGACGATCATGCGGCCGGTCTCGGGATCGACCGCGAACTGCACGTTCGAGCCGCCGGTCTCGACGCCGATCTCGCGCAGCACCGCCAGTGAGGCGTCGCGCATGATCTGGTATTCCTTGTCGGTCAGCGTCAGCGCCGGCGCCACCGTGATCGAATCGCCGGTGTGGACGCCCATCGGGTCGAGGTTCTCGATCGAGCAGACGATGATGCAGTTGTCCTTTTTGTCGCGGACCACCTCCATCTCGTATTCCTTCCAGCCGAGCACGCTCTCCTCGATGAGGATCTCGCTGGTCGGGGAGGCGTCGAAGCCGCGCTCGCAGATCTCGATGAACTCGCCCTTGTTATAGGCGATGCCGCCGCCGGTGCCGCCCATGGTGAAGGAGGGGCGGATGATCGCCGGCAGGCCGATGTCGTCCAGCGCTTCGAGCGCCTGGCCGAGATTCTTGACGTGGTGCGAGCGCGGCGTGGAGAGACCGATCTTGGTCATCGCCTCGCGAAAGAGCTCGCGGTCCTCGGCCTTGTCGATCGCCTCGGCAGTGGCGCCGATCATCTCGACGTCGAACTGCTCCAGCACGCTGATCTTGCTGCCGTCGGGCTGAGGAATCGTCTTCTTGTTGAGCGAGAGGGCGCAGTTCAGCGCGGTCTGGCCACCCATGGTCGGCAGCAGAGCGAAGCCGCCGGGGAGCACGTTGCGCTCCTTCTCGATGATCTTGGCGACGATCTCGGGCGTGATCGGCTCGACATAGGTCGCATCCGCCAGCTCGGGATCGGTCATGATCGTGGCCGGGTTCGAATTGACCAGGACGATGCGGTAGCCCTCGGCCTTCAGCGTCTTCACCGCCTGGGTGCCGGAATAGTCGAACTCGCAGGCTTGCCCGATGATGATGGGGCCGGCGCCGATGATCAGGATGGTCTTGATGTCTGTGCGCTTGGGCATGGGGCTCGACTTCGTCTTGAGGCAGGCGCGCGCACTCGCTGCCGTCCGATCGCGAGAGCGGGCCGGTGCGAGCGCCTGAGATGAATGCTAGGCGCTCGCTATAGAGGGGAGGAGCGGCGCAGGGAAGCGGAAAGCGTCAGGCGCGGCTCGCGGCGCACAGGCCGTGATGGGCGAGTGGCCGTTCAGGCTTCGTTGGGGCAAAGCCTGTAAGGAGGCGCCATGCCGCTGCGCCGCTATCCCCGTCAGACCCGCCAGCTCCTGGCCTATGTGTTCGCCGGAGGCCTCACCGCCGTGGCGCATTACGGCGTGCTGGTCGGGCTGGTCGAACTCGCGCGGGTCGATCCGGTGCCGGCGACGCTGGCCGGGTTCGTGGTCGGGGCGGTCGTCTCGTATGCCCTCAACCGCTGGATGACCTTCGAGGCGACCCGCAGCCATGCGCAGGCGAGCTGGCGCTTCGGGCTGATCGCCGTCGGCGGGTTCGGGCTGACGTGGATGCTGATGCATCTCTTCGTGACGCGGCTCGGCCTGCCCTATCTGCCGATGCAGTTCGTCACCACGGGCTTCGTGATGGTGTTCTCGTTCCTGGGGCACAAATTCTTCAGTTTCGCCGATCGGGCGGGGTGATGGATCGCGGCATCATCGCGACAGGTCGTGCAGGGACCGACGTCCGGCAGCGAGATCAGCCAGCAGCGCGACATGGAAGTCGAGGGCGTCGATGACGGGATAACCGGTATCCTGCCCGTCGAACGCCAGGTTGAGGTCGGTTCCCGCCAGAACGATCGCGTCGGCGCCCGCCGCGATCATGCGTTTCCCGGCCTCGAGGAACAATGCCCGTTGCTCCGGAGTGCAGGCACCGGCGACAGCCATGTCCTGGTAGCTTTGCCCGAGGCGATCGATCTCGTCGTCCAGCACGATCGCCCCGGTGTCGACGAGCTGGCCGTAAAGCCGCGTCCGCATGACCACCCGCGTTCCCAGTAGCCCGATCCGTTTGATGTTCCTCTCGGCAAAAAACGCATCGAGCGGCGCAACGGCGGAGACGATCGGCAGGGGCGAGAGCGCCACCAGTTCATCCAGGCAGAAATGCGCACCCAGCGAGGATAGGGCCACGCAATCGCATCCCGCATGGTCCAGGCGTTCGACCAGGGGAAGGAAGGCTTTTGCCTGCTCGGCCCTCCGATCAGCGAGATTGTTGCGGATCAGCTCCTGGATCTCACCGTGAACGATGGTGAGATCGAGCTTTGATACGCCGCGTTCGGCCGCCGCCGCTACGAGGCGCTGGTAGTAGACCACCGTCGCCGCGACACCGATGCCGCCGATCAAGCCGATATGCATGGGACGTCTCCTCGGGACTGTTCCGGCGGTACTCCGGCCTCAACCCGGCTTGCGCCCCACCAGCGTCAGCCGATGCGGGTTATGGCCGAAGTTCTTCGCTGGGCTCACATCCGCGAAGCCGGCGGCCGCGATCAGGCCCGTGATCTCGTCGATGCGATAAGTCGAGAGACCGTATTGCGCCCGCAGTTTGCGGTAGTCCGACAAGGCGGTGCGGACAAGGCCGGCCAGAGCGGCGGTCAGGAAGCCGCCACGCCAGGCGAAGGCGAGAAGCTGCGAGGCGTCGGTCAGCGGGCTGACATCGGGCGGGATGATGTCGGCGACGACGAGTTTGCCGCCCGGCCTCAGCTTGCCGTGCCAGATGGCGAGCAGGGCGACGAGTTCGTCGCGCGAGAGGTACTGGATCAGCGAATTGGCGACGACGAGATCCAGCGTCTCGGCAGGCAGAGCCTCGACCTCCTCGGGGGCGACCACCGCGACATTCGCCTTGCCGCCCAGCATGGCGCGCAGCTTGTCACGCACGCTGGGTGCCGCCTCGCAGAGATAGAGCTTGCCGCAATGGCCGGCGACGCGGCCGGCGTCGAGCGCCTCGCCGCAGCCATGGTCTAGCACGACGGCGTCGGGCGTGGGGATATGGCCGATCAGGTCGGTCGCGATCTGGCGGTAATGCAGGGCCTTGTGGCGGGGCGAGACATAGATCGCGTGGTCGCCGTTCCAGAAATCGCGCCAGGACATGCTTCGCCGTTCCGTCAGGATGCGCGGCTGCCTCCGCGCGAACGGCGAGCACTATGCCGCCGGTGACCGGCTTAGCAAGCGCAGGGAGATCTCACAGCGGCGCGACGACGCGCTCCTCATGGGCCTCGATGAAGGTCAGCGCGGCGCCACGGAACATCGTCCAGGCCGGAACCGCCTGTTCGGCAACATGACCGCGGACGTCGTGGCGCAGAATCTCAGGATCGGCGACGTCCCGCGACAGGATGTCGTCGGGATCGATTCGTGCCGAGCGACACAGCGCACGTGCGATCCGGGTGATGCGGTCGTCGTCCATCAGGGTTCCATCGGGCGGCAGAGGCGTCATCGAGCCCTCTAACGCGGGAGGTGATCGTCGGTTCCCTGACGGGTCGCGATGCTGACGGCGCGTTGCGAGGCTGCTCATGTCGCGTCGCTCTCGGCCGCGAAGCGAATGCCGATCTCGCCCTGCCGGATCCAGACGATGGTGGCGCGCTTCGAGACCTCCATCACCTCGTCCTGCAGATGCAGTTCGAGCGGCAGCGGGCGGTCGCTTTGCGGCTTCAGCCGCGCGCCCGTCGCCGAGAGGTCGAGGATGCGACAATCCACCAGGAAACGCTGCGAGCGGTCGAAGAGCTTCGCCATGCGCAGATGCGAACGCCAGCGCTTCGCACATCGCTTGTCCATTCCGTTTCATCTGCTCCCTGCCTCGGCGGGAGCATCATGCGGGGCCAGGATGGAGCGGGGCTGACGCTGCTGTCGTGTTGCCGGGTGTTTCCCGAAAAGCTTCGACATGCTCTAAATCGCGGCGGGGTGAGGGCTGCGAATGTTGCTGCTACCGCGTTTGCTGAAGAATTTCGTCAGGATGGGGCGCCTGACGGTGATCACGCCGGATGGACGAAACCATGTCTTCGGGCCGGGGCCGGGCGAGATGCGCTTTGCCGGTGTGGTGAAGACGGCGCCCGCCGTGACGGTGCGTTTCCATGACGACCGGATCGAGCGCGAGCTCTTTCTCAATCCCGAACTCGCTCTGGCCGAAGGCTACATGGACGGGCGGATCGACTTCGAGGAGGGCTCGATCCACGACCTGCTGACGTTGTTCTGGCTGCAGCGCAAGGAGCTGCGCAAGCACCCGATCCAGAAGCTGATCCGCTCGGTGCGCTTCAGGATCCGGCGGTTCCGGATGCACAACCCGCTCGGCGTCGCCGGCAAGAAGGTCAAGCACCACTACGATATCCCGACCGATTTCTATCGGCTCTGGCTCGATGAGACGATGACCTATTCCTGCGCCTACTGGCATTCGCCGGAGGTCGGGCTGGAGAACGCGCAGAAGGCGAAGCTCCGCCACATTGCCGCCAAGCTGAAGATCGAACCGGGGATGACGGTCCTCGATATCGGCTCGGGCTGGGGGGAGCTGGCGATCTATCTGGCGAAGGCCTGCGGCGCGACGGTCACCGGCCTCAACGTCTCGCCCGACCAGATGGCGGCTGCCCAGAAGCGGGCCGAGGCGGCCGGCGTCGGCGACACTGTCACCTTCGTCAACAAGGACTATCGCGAGCTTGGCGGGACCTTCGACCGCGTCGTCTCGGTCGGCATGATGGAGCATGTCGGCGTCGCGCATTATCTCGAATACTTCGAAAAGATCCGCGACCTGCTGACGCCGGACGGGATCGCGCTGGTCCATTGCATCGGCCGCGTCGGCCCGCCGGGCTTCACGGGTCCGTTCTTCGACAAGTACATCTTCCCCGGCGGCTATGCGCCGGCGCTGTCGGAGGTGTTCGCGGCGGTGGAGCAGACCGGGCTCTGGCATTCCGACTGCGAGTTCTGGCGGCGCCACTATCACTGGACGCTGGAGGCCTGGCGCGAGCGCTTCATGGCCCAGCGGCCGCAGGTGGTCGCGATGATGGGCGAACGCTTCGCGCGGATGTGGGAGTTCTATCTCTGCGCCTGCTCGATCTCCTTCGACATTGGCGGCGACATGGTGTTCCAGCTCCTGCTCGGGCCTCACAAAAGCGCCGTGCCGGTGATCCGGGACTATATCCAGGACGACGAGAAGGCGCTGGCGGCGCGCGGATTCTGAACGGCGCTCACGCGTCGGCCGCAAAATCCAGCACGATCAGCGCCTCGTCGACGAAGACGCCATCGACGAGCAGTGCCTTGTCCTCCCGCCCGTAGTGCCGGAATCCGAGACTCGCATAGAGCCGCAGCGCCGGCGCATTGGCGACGCCCACGGCGGCCTGCAGCAGCACGACATGGGCGCGCGCATGGTCGATGACGGCCTTGACCAGTGCGCGGCCAAGGCCATGGCCGCGATGGGCCGGCGCGACATGGACGCCGACGAGCAGGCCCTTGTGACGGGATTTGATCGAGCCGTCGGGAATGATGAAGCCGGCCGTTCCGACGAGATCGTCTCCAACAAAGGCGCCGAAGACGCAGTTCAATGGCCCGCCATCGAGGCGCTTCGCTGTCATCTCGAGGCTGCGCGCGGCCTCGTCCTCATGGCTCGCCCCGAAGGCCTCGGGGTGCTCGCGCAGGGCCTGGAGGCGGAGCGGGCGATAGGCGGCGGCGTCGGCTGCGGTGAGGGGGCGCATAAGGGGCGGCGCATCCATGCCGTTATCCCATCACGGTGAGCGTCGTCGCGGCAAGGCTCTGTGTCTCAGACCCCGCTGTGGCGCGGGCGGGCGATCGCTCCCGTGACCGTCGCCCGGCCTATCTCGAAGGAGTCGGCGATGCGCCGGGCGCGGATGATGAACGCGTCGGCGACGTCCGGCTCGCCGCAGATGTCCGCCGCCGTCTCCTCGAACAGGCTGAGCCAGCGGTCGAAATGCTCAGGCTCCAGTGGCAGGATCAGATGCGGGCGCATCGGCCGGCCATGATAGCGCCCGGTGCGCAGCATCACCGAACTCCAGAAATCGGCGATGTTGGCGATGTGCTCGTCCCAGTCCGCGACGGCGCCCATGAAGATCGGCCCGATCAGCGCGTCTTCGCGGGCCTTCGCGTAGAAGCGCGCGACGAGCGCCGCGATCATCGCCTCGGTGATGGCGGGGTGGGCGGCGCCGGGCCGGGTGAGGGGATTGTCGGTCATGGGGGCTCGCGGCTGACGGTCAGGCCGGGTGTCTATCGCATCGGGACAACCCGCCCCTTGATCTGGATCGCGTCGTCATACGCGACGCTTCTGCTCCAAGGCAGACCGTCATTGCGAGCGAAGCGAAGCAATCCAGAGGACGTCGAGCGCTGCCGCTCCTGGATTGCTTCGTCGCTGACGCTCCTCGCAATGACGGAGGGCAAGAGCATCCAAAGCACAGCCTTGCCCGCCGACGTCGTTAGCTCCGAAGTCCCGGCGCCTCCTGGCCGGTGCGGGCGACGTATTCGGTGTAGCCGCCGCCATAGGCATGGACGCCGTCGGGCGTCAGCTCCAGCGTGCGGTTGGAAAGCGCGGCGAGGAAATGCCGGTCGTGGCTGACGAAGAGCATGGTGCCCTCGTACTGCGCGAGTGCATTGATCAGCATTTCCTTGGTCGCGATGTCCAGATGGTTGGTCGGCTCGTCGAGGACGAGGAAGTTCGGCGGGTCGTAGAGCATCAGCGCCATGACGAGGCGGGCCTTCTCGCCGCCGGAGAGGACGCGGCAGCGCTTCTCGACATCGTCACCCGAGAAGCCGAAGCAGCCGGCGAGCGCGCGCAGCGAGCCCTGGCCGGCCTGGGGGAAGCGGTCTTCCAGCGACTGGAAGATGGTGCGGTCGCCGTCGAGCACCTCCATCGCATGCTGGGCGAAATAGCCGAGCTTGATCGAGCCACCGAGCGCGACGCTGCCGGAATCGGGCTCGGTCGAGCCGGTGACCAGCTTCAGTAGGGTCGACTTTCCGGCGCCGTTGACGCCCATCACACACCAGCGCTCCTTGCGGCGGATCTGGAAGTCGAGCGCCTCGTAGATGGTGTGGCTGCCATAGCGCTTGTCGACGCCCTTGAGCGTGACGACGTCCTCGCCCGAGCGCGGGGCGGGCGGGAAATCGAAGGCGATGCTCTGGCGGCGCTTGGGCGGCTCGACCTTCTCGATCTTGTCGAGCTTCTTGACGCGGCTCTGGACCTGGGCGGCGTGGGAGGCGCGCGCCTTGAAGCGCTCGATGAAGGCGACCTCCTTGGCGAGCATGGCCTGCTGGCGCTCGAACTGCGCCTGCTGCTGCTTCTCGGCGAGGGCGCGCTGCTGCTGGTAGAACTCGTAATTGCCGGAATAGGTGGTCAGCGCGCCAGCATCGATCTCGACGATCTTGCCGACGATGCGGTTCATGAACTCGCGGTCATGCGAGGTCATCAGCAGCGCGCCGTCATAGCCCTTGAGGAAGGATTCCAGCCAGATCAGGCTTTCCAGGTCGAGATGGTTGGAGGGCTCGTCGAGCAGCATCGCGTCGGGGCGCATCAAGAGGATGCGGGCGAGCGCGACGCGCATCTTCCAGCCGCCGGACAGCGCGCCGACATCGCCGTCCATCATCTCCTGGCTGAAGCCGAGGCCGGCGAGGACCTCGCGGGCGCGGCCGTCCAGCGCATAGCCGTCGAGCTCCTCGAAGCGCCCCTGCACCTCGCCATAGCGGGCGATGATCTCGTCCATCTCGTCGGCGCGGTCGGGATCGCCCATCGCCGTTTCGAGCTCGCGCAGTTCGGCCGCCACGGCGCTGACGGGGCCTGCGCCCTCCATCACGGAGGCGACCGCGCTCATGCCCTGCATCTCGCCGACATCCTGGCTGAAATAGCCGATGGTGATGCCGCGATCGACTTGGACCATGCCCTCGTCGGGCTGCTCCTGACCGGTGATCATCCGGAACAGCGTGGTCTTGCCGGCGCCGTTGGGGCCGACGAGGCCGACCTTCTCGCCCTTCAGGAGCGAGGCGGAGGCCTCGATGAAGATGATCTGCTGGCCGTTCTGCTTGCCGATGTTTTCGAGGCGGATCATGGTTTCGCGTGAAGCTGAGGGATGATGTTGCGCTGCAATAGGGCAGGATGGCCCGGTGCGGAAGGGCCGCATTCCGGTTCATCGCTGCCGGCGGATGCGGGATCGGGGTGATCGTGCCGTTCCAGCGCCTGGGTCAGCGCCTGGGCATGGGCGAAGAAGCGCTCCCGCACGGCTCGCGCATGCGGATTGGCGCGCTCGATCGCGAGAAAGACGCCGGGCGCGTCGTGGCGCACCATCTCGGTCGCCTGCATCAGAAGCTCGAAGCTGCGCGTCGTCATCCGGCGCGGCACGGGCTCCATCCGGACGAGGATCTTGGCGACGAGATGGGTCAGGCCCTGGACCAGCGCCATGTCGCGGTCATGCGCGTCCGGCGTGGTCAGGATCACGTCGAGCGCGAAGGTCCGGCGCAGGAAGGCGGCGATGCGCCCGGTGCCGCCGCCGCGGATCGGGCAGAGCGCGATCTTCAGGCCGGCCAGCCCGTCGCGTGCGCTCTGCGGGCCGAAGAGCGGATGCGTGCCGATGATCTCGACAGGCTCCGGCAGGCCTTCCAGCAGCAGGCGGGCGGGTTCAATCTTCACCGAGCCGACATCGAGCACGACGGTGCCGGCGCGCAGATGCGGGCGCAGGCTGGCGATCGCCTGCGCCATCGCGTCGACCGGGACGGCGAGCACGACGATGTCACAGGCCGCCACGGCCGCGACGTCGCCCGGCACGAGCCCCTGGCCCGCCGGGTCAGGCTGCGGCGAGCGGGCGGGATCGCAGACGACGAGGCGCAGATGCGGCTGGAGGTGGCGCGCCATCAGCTGCCCGAAGGCGCCGAAGCCGAGCAGGCCGAGAGAGGAGAAGGATTTGCGCTGACGTGGCATGGTCGGGTTCCCTGGAGGGGCCGCGATGCCGGGTGACTGCCTGAGTTCAACCGCCAGCGCGGCGGTTGAAGCATAAGAATGCGACCCGCCTTATGAGGACGGGGCGTAATAGGTCCGGGCGAGGCAGGTCGCTGGGGTCATGAGCCGCTTCAAGCGCAGGAGTCGGAGGCTGTCAACCCGGACGCGGCAGTGGCAGGTCCGGGTTGATGGCGGAGGTTGAGGAGATTGACGATCGCCGGCTCAGGCCGCCGTCTTGGCCTTCTCGGCGTCCATCATCTCGACGAAGCGCTTGAACAGATAGTGGCTGTCCTGCGGGCCGGGCGAGGCTTCCGGGTGGTGCTGGACGCTGAAGGCAGGGCGGTCGGTCAGGGCGAAGCCGCTGTTCGAGCCGTCGAAGAGCGAGACATGGGTCTCGACCGCATGGGCCGGCAGCGAGGCGGGGTCGACCGCGAAGCCGTGATTCATCGAGACGATCTCGACCTTGCCGGTCGTCTTGTCCTGCACCGGGTGGTTGGCGCCGTGATGGCCCTGCTTCATCTTCATCGTCTGGCCGCCGACGGCGAGCGCCAGCATCTGGTGGCCGAGGCAGATGCCGAAGGTCGGGACCTTCTTCTCCAGCAGCTCGCGGATCACCGGGACCGCGTATTCGCCGGTCGCGGCCGGGTCGCCCGGGCCGTTGGAGAGGAAGATGCCGTCCGGCTTCAGCGCCAAGATCTCGTCCGCCGAGGCGGTCGAGGGCACGACGGTGACGTCGCAGCCGGCCTTGGAGAGCAGGCGCAGGATGTTGCGCTTCACGCCGTAGTCGATGGCGACGACCTTGTGGGCTGCGCCCTCGCGCTTGCCGTAGCCGGCGGGCCACTGCCAGGGCGTCTCGTCCCATTCGTAGCGCTGGGCCGAGGTGACCATTGGCACGAGGTCGAGACCCGCCATGTCCGGCAGTTCGGCGGCCAGTTTCTGAAGGCGCGGAATGTCGAAGACGCCTTCGGGCGCGTGGGCGAGGATCGCGTTCGGCATCCCGTTGTCGCGGATCAGGGCGGTCAGCGCGCGGGTGTCGACGCCGCAGATGCCGACGATGTTGCGGGCCTTGAGCCAGGCGTCGAAATGGCGGCTGGCGCGCCAGTTCGAGGGCTCGGTGATGGTGGCGTGGAGCACGATTCCGCGCACGCCGGAGGCGGCGGCGGCATTGACCGTTTCGATGTCCTCGTCGTTGACGCCGACATTGCCGATATGGGGGAAGGTGAAGGTGACGATCTGCCCGGCATAGGAGGGATCGGTCAGGATTTCCTGATAGCCCGTCATTGCCGTGTTGAAGCAGACCTCGCCGGGTGCCTCGCCGGTGGCGCCGAGGCCGAAGCCCTCCAGCACCGTGCCGTCGGCGAGGACCAGCAGGGCGGTCGCGCGCGGTTCGCTCCAGCCGCCCGTGGCGGGGTTTCCTTCATGTGCGGTCATGTCTATGTCTCGGTCCAGGCCGCGAGGGCGCGGCAATGCATGGGCGGCAGCGGTCTCGCTGGCCGTCGTCTGGAGCGCGAGCCTTAAAGACGCGCTTCCATGCCGTCAATCGACGCGGGCGCGAAGCCCGACGAACAACGAGGGAATACCCACATGACCAGCCTGCGCGAGCGCTTCATGCCCGATATGAAGGAGGCGATGAAGGCCGGTGAGAAGGAGAAGGTCGCCGCGATCCGCCTGATCATCGCCGCGCTGAAGGAGAAGGACATCGAGGCGCGCGGCGCCGGCAAGGGCGAGGCCACCGATGAGGAGGTGCTCGGACTGCTGCAGAAGATGATCAAGCAGCGCCAGGAATCGATTTCGATCTACGAGGCCAATGGCCGCCCGGAACTCGCCGCCGGCGAGAAGGCCGAGGTCGCGGTGATCTCCGGCTATCTGCCCAAGCAGATGTCTGAGGACGAGGTGAAGGCTGCGATCGCCGCGGCGGTGACCGAAAGCGGCGCGGCCTCCGTCAAGGACATGGGCAAGGTCATCGCGATCCTGCGCGCGAACTACGCCGGCCAGATGGATTTCGGCAAGGCGAGCGGGCTCGTGAAGGCCGCGCTGGCGGGGTGAGGCCCGGCCGGCGCGTTTCTGCCATATCGGCGGGTCAGATTCGCGGCAGAGGAGACATCCGATGCCGTCATCACGAACCTGTCTCGCCGCGGCCTTGCTGCTGCTCTGCGGCGGCGCCGTGCAGGCGCAGCCTGAGCAAACCGGTTGGGGCAGCGGCTACCAGATGGGGACGTCCTATGCCGGGGTCTCCAGCGGCGGCGTCCGCCTGACTTTCTATTGCGGCGACGCGGCTGCCGCGAAGGCCAATGCCGCGATCAAGGCCGGCCCCTATCTCATGGCGAGCCTGCCTCGCCGCGATGCGGCGGATGGGCTCCGGTCGCTGGAGATCCTGATCGACGGCAAGGCAACGCGCATCCCGGTCACAGCCCAAAGCGCCGGCAACATGGTGGAGCTCACATGGGAGCCGGATCGCCGCTTCGGCGTGGACGCGATGAGGCCGGTCGTGCAGGGGCTGCGAAGGGCCCGTACCCTCTCGCTGCGCGCGGGTGTCGAGGCCAGGGCGCTGCCGACGGCCGGTGCCGCCGAGGCGCTGGCGGAGGACCCGCTGGGCTGCCGCTAGAGGCGGCTTGTGGATAGCCGGGGCAAGCGAGCCGGGATCACGATCTGTTCTTGGCTTGTGCTGCGGCAGGGTCCACATAGAACGCGATGAAGTTCCCGCCCTCCCTTCTGGAAGAGATCAAGGCGCGGCTGCCGGTCTCGGCGGTGGTCGGCAAGCGCGTTCGCCTGGCCAAGGCGGGGCGCGAATGGAAGGGGCTGTCGCCCTTCAACGCCGAGAAGACGCCGTCCTTCTTCGTCAACGATCAGAAGGCCTCGTTCTTCGATTTCTCGTCGGGCAAGAACGGCGACATCTTCAAATTCGTGATGGAAACGGAAGGGCTGTCCTTTCCCGAGGCCGTCGAGAAGCTGGCGGCCGAAGCCGGCGTGACGCTGCCGAAAATCACGCAGGAAGCGCAGGTCCAGGAGGAGCGGCGCAAGGGCCTGCACGAGGTCGTGGAACTGGCGGCGCGCTTCTTCGAGGCCGAGCTGATGGGCGATCGCGGCGGTCAGGCGCGGCGCTATCTCGCCTCGCGCGGGCTCGACGGCGAGGCACGGACGCGCTTTCGCCTCGGCTACGGGCCGGCGGAGCGTTTCGCGCTGCGCGACCATCTCGCTTCCAAGGGTGTCTCGGCCGAGCTGATGATGGAGGCCGGGCTGCTGGTGCATGGCGAGGAGATCGCCGTCCCTTACGACCGCTTCCGTGACCGCATCATGTTTCCGATCCATGATTCGCGAGGCCGCGTCGTCGCCTTCGGCGGGCGGGCGATGAGCGCGGAGGTCTCGGCGAAGTATCTGAACTCGCCGGAGACGCCGCTCTTCCACAAGGGCTCCCTGCTGTTCAACCACCACAACGCCCGCAAGGCCGCCCATGACACGGGGCAGGCGATCGTGGTCGAGGGCTATGTCGACGTCATCGCCATGGCGCTCGCCGGCTTCCCGCAGACGGTCGCGCCGCTCGGCACCGCGCTGACCGAGGACCAGTTGACGCTGCTCTGGCGCATGGCCGACGAGCCGGTGATCTGCCTCGACGGCGACAAGGCCGGTCGCAAGGCGGCGAGCCGCGCCATCGACCTCGCCTTGCCGCTGCTGGAGCCCGGCAAGTCGCTCTCCTTCGCGCTGCTGCCCGAGGGGCAGGACCCCGACGATCTCGCCCGCTCCGGCGGCAAGGCCGCGATCGCGGAGGTGCTGGGCGCGGCGCGCCCGCTGGTCGACATGCTGTGGACGCGGGAGGTCGAGGCCGGGCCGCTCGACACGCCCGAGCGACGTGCCGCCTTCGAGCGCCGGCTGAAGGAGCCGCTCGGGCAGATCCGCGACGAGACGACGCGCAAGCATTACCGGCGCGAGATGGACGAGCGGCTGGCGCAGCTCTTCGCCAGCGCGGCTCCGGCGCGGGCCGAGCGACGCGAGGGCGGCAGCTATCCGCGCGGGCGGGGCCAGGCCGGCGGCGGGCGTGGCCGCGGCGGATTCCCGCAAGCCGCCCCTTGGGCGAACGGGCCGCTCAAGGCGTCGAGCCAGCTGACGCGCACCAAGATCATGGCGCGGGGCCGCGGCGAGGACACCCGCGAAGCCTTCATCCTGCTGGCGCTGGCGAGCCATCCGGCACTGATCCTGCGCTGTGCCGACGAGATCGCGGATCTCGCGCTGGAGGGGCCGGCGGCCGAGCGCTTCCGGCAGGCCCTGCTCGACGCGACCATGGAGGGCGTTCTCGACGAGGCGGCGCTGGCGATCCGGCTGGAGCAGCCGCGCGTTCAGGAGGCGCAGGCGCAGCTGATGGCCGTGACGGGCCCGGCCGAACGCCTGAAACTGGCGCAAGCCGCTGATCCGGAATCGGTTTTCGACTCGATTCGTCAGGCTATCGTCTTGCATCATCGCGCGCGGACGCTACATAGCGAGTTGAAGGCAGCCGAGCGCGCATTGGCTGACGAAGCGACCGAAGCCAATTTCGCCTGGATCAAGGACGTCAAGGCTCGCCTCGAGAGCATCGAGGGGACGGAGGCGATGTCCGAAGACTGAGCGGGACGCGGGGGTCGTCCGTCGATCCGCGTGTCGGCCGAGCGTGGTTTACGGTTCATCAAGGATGGGCGGTGCCATCTCGCCTGCGTGATTTGGTTGGGGTGAGCGCGCCGGACCTGCGGCCGCGCCGCCCCTTTATGCGTCCGCATATGGCTTTTTCCGAGCCGTGGCGGCCTGAGAGTGCGGAGCGCTATTGATGGCGACGAAAGTGAGCGAACGGGACAAGGCCGATCAGGCCACGCCGGAAGCCCCCCCGACCTCCGACGGTCCGTTGCTCGATCTGACGGATCAGGCCGTCAGGCGTATGATCAAGCTCGCGAAGAAGCGCGGCTATGTCACCTATGACGAACTGAACGAGGTTCTGCCGTCGGAGGAGTTCACCTCCGAGCAGATCGAGGACGTGCTCGGCCAGCTCAGCGAGCAGGGCATCAACGTCGTCGACAACGAGGATCCCGAAGCCTCCGGCGAGGAGCGCGCCGCGGCCCGCACCGGTACCAACGGCGCCGACGAGGAGGAGGTCGAGGGCGGCGATCTGGTCGACGCCTCGCGCTCGGCCCTGCCGGTCGAGACCAAGCGCAATCTGGAGCCGACCGAGCGCACCGACGATCCGGTGCGGATGTATCTGCGCGAGATGGGCTCTGTCGAGCTGCTCTCCCGCGAGGGCGAGATCGCGATCGCCAAGCGCATCGAGGCCGGCCGCGAGGCGATGATCGCGGGGCTCTGCGAGAGCCCGCTGACCTTCCAGGCGATCATCATCTGGCGCGACGAGCTGAACGAAGCGAAGGTCCTGCTGCGCGACATCATCGACCTCGAGGCGACCTATGCCGGCCCGGACGGCAAGAACCCGACGCAGATCGCGGGCGAGGGTGGCGAGGGCGAGGCCGCCCCGGCCGGTGAGGGCGAGGCGCCCGAGGGCGATTTGCCGCCCGATCTCGACGAAGACGACATGGAGAACAACGTGTCGCTCTCGGCCATGGAGGCCGAGCTGAAGCCGCGCGTGCTCGAGACCTTCGATTCGATCGCCGACAACTACAAGAAGCTGCGCCGCCTGCAGGACCAGGACATCGCCAACCGGCTGGAGAACACCAAGCTCTCGCCGTCGCAGGACCGCAAATACAAGAAGCTCAAGGACGACATCATCACCGCGGTGAAGTCGCTCTCGCTGAACAACAACCGTATCGAGGCGCTGGTCGAGCAGCTCTACGACATCAACAAGCGCCTGATCTCGCATGAGACGCGCCTGCTGCGCCTGGCGGAGAGCTATGGCGTCGGCCGCGAGGATTTCCTCAAGCAGCATGTCGGCGGCGAGCTCGATCCGAAATGGATCCTGCGCGTCTCCAAGCTGGGCTCGCGCGGCTGGAAGGAGTTCGTCGCGGCCGAACTCGAGCGCATCAAGAGCCTGCGCGACGAGATCCATACGCTGGCGAGCGAGACGGGCCTGGAGATCCAGGAGTTCCGCAAGATCGTGCTGATGGTCCAGAAGGGCGAGCGCGAGGCGCGTCAGGCAAAGAAGGAGATGATCGAGGCCAATCTGCGCCTCGTGATCTCGATCGCCAAGAAATACACCAATCGCGGCCTGCAGTTCCTCGACCTGATCCAGGAAGGCAACATCGGCCTGATGAAGGCGGTCGACAAGTTCGAGTACCGCCGCGGCTACAAGTTCTCGACCTACGCGACCTGGTGGATCCGCCAGGCGATCACCCGCTCGATCGCCGACCAGGCCCGCACGATCCGCATTCCCGTCCACATGATCGAGACGATCAACAAGATCGTGCGGACCTCGCGCCAGATGCTGCACGAGATCGGCCGCGAGCCCACGCCGGAGGAGCTGGCCGAGAAGCTCGCCATGCCGCTCGAGAAAGTGCGCAAGGTCCTCAAGATCGCCAAGGAGCCGATCTCGCTCGAAACGCCGATCGGTGACGAGGAGGACAGCCATCTCGGCGACTTCATCGAGGACAAGAACGCGATCCTGCCGATCGACGCGGCGATCCAGTCGAACCTGCGCGAGACCACCACGCGCGTGCTCGCCTCGCTCACGCCCCGCGAGGAGCGCGTGCTGCGCATGCGCTTCGGCATCGGCATGAATACCGACCACACGCTCGAAGAGGTCGGGCAGCAGTTCAGCGTCACCCGCGAGCGCATCCGCCAGATCGAGGCAAAGGCGCTCAGGAAGCTGAAGCATCCGAGCCGGAGCCGGAAGCTCAGGAGCTTCCTGGACAATTGACGAAAAAGCCGGCCGCAAGGCCGGCTTTCTTGTTCGTGACAGGGATTGTGGCCGTCACATCCCCTTCACCAGCGCCACCAACTGGTCGAGCGCGGTGCCCCAGCCCTGCTGGAAGCCCATCTCCTCGTGCTGCTTGCGGCCGGCTTCGTCCTTGTGCAGGGCGCGGGCCGTGTAGAGCGTTCCGGTCGCGGTCGGCTCGATTTCGATCGAGGCGGTCATGAAGCCGGAGCCCAGCGGGCGGTAGCCGGGGCCGAGCGCGTCGGTGAAGACGAGCAGCTTCTCCGGAACGACGAAGAGAAAGCAGCCGGTGCCGTCGTTCTTCTCGCCGTTGGGGCCTTCCATCACGGTGCGGAACTTGCCGCCGGGACGCAGGTCGATCTCGCACAGGGTGGTGCGCCAGGGCGCCGGCGTGAACCACTGCTTCAGCAGGGCCGGCTCGGTCCAGGCGCGCCAGACCAGATGCGGGGCGACCTCGACCTCGCGCTTGAGTTCGAGATCGAGCGCCGGGTCGAAGGCGGCGGCGGGCAGGGTCGTCATGGGCGTTCCTCGTCGTTTTTCAGGGTCAGGACGAAGGCGTCGAGCTGGTCGAGGCGCTGCGTCCAGAGGCTGCGCTGCGCCTCCAGCCAGGTTTCGGCGGCGGCGAGAGGTTCCCGGCGCAGGGAGCAGGTGCGCACGCGCCCGGATTTGGCCGTGGTGACGAGGCCGCTTTCCTCGAGCACCCTGAGATGCTGGAGGAAGCTCGGCAGCGCCATCTCGAAGGGCCGGGCGAGTTCGCTGACCGAGGCCGGCCCCCGCCCCAGCGCCTGCACCACCGCGCGCCGGGTCGGATCGGCCAGGGCACGGAAGGTGTCGTCGAGGGTGGAGGGCGTCACGGACATGGCGCGATTCAAGCCCAGAAAAATACTTAGGTCAATACCTAAGTTTTGAGGCTGGCCGGGGATGCAGGCGAGGCGGGCTTGATCCCGGCGGCGGCTTGCGGCTTGCTGGCCGCTGCTCCGCGGAGGCTCAAGCCCATGTCGCCCGAATTCCTCCTGACCTCGCTGATCGTCGTCGCCTCGCCGGGGACGGGTGCGATCTACACCATCGCGGCGGGGCTCACCCGGGGCTCGCGCGCGAGTGTGCTTGCCGCCTTCGCCTGCACGCTCGGCATCGTGCCGCATCTGCTGGCGGCGATGCTGGGGCTGGCGGCGCTGCTGCATGCCAGCGCGCTCGCCTTCGCCGTCGTGAAATATGCCGGCGTCGCCTATCTCCTGTTCATGGCCTGGCAGACGCTGCAGGAGCATGGGGCGCTGAGCGTCGAGGCGAAGGCCGATCCGCGCTCGGCATGGCGGGTGCTGCGCGACGGCGTCGCGATCAATGTCCTCAACCCCAAGCTCTCGATCTTCTTCGTCGCCTTCCTGCCGCAGTTCATCGCGGCCGGCGAGGCGGCGCCGCTGGCGCGCATGCTCGAACTGTCCGGCGTGTTCATGGCGATGACCTTCGTGGTGTTTGCGCTCTACGGCCTCTTCGCGGCGGCGATGCGCGACAAGGTGGTGACGCGGCCTGCGGTGATGGCCTGGCTGCGGCGGGGCTTCGCGGCGGCCTTCGTCGCGTTGGGAGCGAAGCTCGCCGTGACCGAGCGCTGAGATGGCGGCGCAGACGCTGCTGACGATCGCGACGCGCGGTCCGGGCCTCTACGAGTTCACGCGGGAGGCGACCGCTTTCGTCGCCGGGGCCGGGATCGAGACCGGGCTGCTGACGCTCTTCCTGCGCCACACCTCCTGCTCGCTGCTGATCCAGGAGAATGCCGATCCCGATGTGCGCGTCGATCTCGAGGCCTTCTTCCGTCGGCTCGTGCCCTCCGCCGACGATCCGGCGATGGATTATCTCGTCCACCGGGCGGAGGGTCCCGACGACATGCCGGCCCACATCAAGGCGGCGCTGACGCCGGTCTCGCTCTCGATCCCGGTGATGGGCGGGCGGCTGGCGCTCGGCACCTGGCAGGGGATCTACCTGTTCGAGCACCGCGCCCGCCCGCACCGGCGCGAGGTGGTGCTGCACCTAGCGGCGTGAGGCATCCTCACCCCGCCAGATCCGCCTTCAGCGCATCGATCCGTTTCGACGCTTCGGCCTTGCTCAGATCCTCGGCGAAGTCCCCTGGCCGCTGCGTCTGCTCGGACAGGGTCTTGAGATAGGATGTCTGCGCGCCCGTCATCGGGTCGTCGCCTGACACCCAGTCGGCGGGATCCTTCTGCGTGTTGTCCGGCGGGTTTGGGTCGCGCTTGGGATTGTCGTCCAGCGGGCTGGCGTGTTCGTCGGTGCGGCTCGTCACGATGCGTCTCCGTTCCTGATTTGTTCACTGACAACGAGCCGCGCGCCGACGGGTTCCCCATCGCGCCGCAATCTGGGAGAAGGGGCGCGGCGCCCGATGGACAAGGAGACAGCCCATGTCGTTTCTCAAGAAGCTCTTCGGCGGTGGCCAGGCGGCCGAGGCAAAGCCGACGGGCCCGGCGAAGACCATCGAGCACAACGGCTTCACCATCCATGCGACGCCCTATCAGGAGGGCGGCCAGTGGCAGCTCTGCGGCGTCGTCGAAAAGACGATCGAGGGGGAGCTGAAGAGCCACCGCTTCGTCCGGGCCGACCGTTTCCCGGGCAAGGACGAGGCCGTCGATTTCACGCTGGTCAAGGGCCAGCAGCTGGTCGATCAGGCCGGAGAGAGCGTCTTCCGCTAGCGTTCCGGGGGGCGACGCAAGACCGCAGGAACGGACATGGCCCGTGCGGGTTGTCGAGGCATCATCCTCAACCCGAACAAGGAGGCCGTCCCATGAACGACCTGTCAGGCAAGACCATCCTCATCCTCGCCACCAACGGCTTCGAGCAGTCGGAGCTCGATGTTCCGCATGCCAAGCTGAAGGAAGCCGGCGCGACCGTGCATATCGTCGCGCCCGAGGCCGGGGAAATCACGGGCTGGGACCAGAAGGACTGGGGCCGCGCGGTGAAGGTCGACAAGACAATCGCCGAGGTCAGCGCCGATGCCTATGACGCTATCGTGTTGCCGGGCGGGCAGATGAACCCCGACACGCTGCGCGGCACGCCCGAGGCGCTGACGCTGATCAAGCGCTTCTTCGAGCAGGGCAAGGTCGTCGCCGCCGTCTGCCACGCTCCCTGGCTGCTGATCGACACCGGCATCGCCAAGGGCCGCCGTCTGACCTCGTACAACACGATGAAGCAGGACATGATCAATGCCGGCGCGATGTGGGAGGACAGCGAAGTCGTCACCGACAAGGGCGTCGTCACCTCGCGCAAGCCCGACGATCTGCCGGCTTTCGTCGCCAAGATCATCGAAGAGGTCAATGAGGGCCGCCACGAGCGCCGCGCCGCCTGACGTTTCCGCGCCACCTCCGGGTGGCGCTGGATCGGACCCAGGCTCACCGCCTGGGTCCCGCTCAGGGTGGGGTCGCGGCACGGCCCCGCCCTGAACGCCGACCGGCCCCGCCTTGCGCGAGCTTGCCGCCGCTCGGCCGACTGCCTTACTCCTCGGTGAAGAACGTCGGTCCTGTGAGCCGGCGCGCCGAGGAAACATGTCCAGCGACGACTCCCGTTACGCGCCCGATTCTTCCTATGCCTGGCTGCGGCTGGCCGTGTCGCTGCTGGTCGGCACGGCGGCCTGTGTCGGCACCTGGTCGGTCGTCGTCGTGCTGCCTTCGGTGCAGGCCGAGTTCGGGACGCTGCGGGCCGGGGCTGCGCTGCCCTATACCTGCGTCATGCTGGGCTTCGGCTTCGGCAATATCGCCATGGGCCGCATCGCCGACCGCTACGGGATCATCGTGCCGATCGTGGGCGGCGCCTTGCTGCTGGGCAGCGGTTACATCCTGGCCGGCATGGCGCAATCGCTCTGGCAGTTCGCCCTCGTCCATCTCTTCCTGATCGGCGTCGGCGGTGGGGCGGGCTTCTCGCCGCTGATCGCGGATCTCTCGCATTGGTTTCGCAAGCATCGCGGTCTCGCGGTCGTCTTCGGTGCGTCCGGCAGCTATCTGGCGGGCGTGATCTGGCCGCAGGTCATCACCTGGGGCGTCGCGAACCATGGCTGGCGCGCGACCCATATCGGCATCGGGCTCGCGGTGATGGCGATCATGCTGCCGTTCTCGCCGTTCTTCCGCCGGCGGCCCTCGGCCGCGAGCATCGCCGCGCAGGAGGCGGCGAGCACGAGCGCGCGCGGCGATCTCGGTCTCTCCGCGAGCCAGCTGCAGTGGCTGCTGGCGATCGCGGGGTTCTCCTGCTGCGTCGCCATGGCGATGCCGCAGGTCCATATCGTCGCCTATTGCAGCGATCTCGGTTACGGCGTGGCGCGCGGCGCCGAGATGCTCTCGCTGATGCTGGCGCTCGGCATCATCAGCCGCATCGGTTCGGGCTTCGTCGCCGACCGCATCGGCGGCACGGCGACGCTGGCGATCGGCTCGCTGATGCAGGGACTCGCGCTTTTCCTCTATCTCTGGTTCGACGGGCTCACCTCGCTCTTCATCGTCACCGGCATTTTCGGCCTGTTCCAGGGCGGCATCGTGCCGATGTATGCGGTGATCATCCGGGAATATCTGCCGGCGCGGGAGGCCGGCGTGCGGATCGGCCTCGTCATGTCCTCGACCATCCTGGGCATGGCCTTCGGCGGCTATGTCTCGGGCGCGATCTTCGACGCCTTCGCCTCCTACCGCGCCGCCTTCCTGAACGGGCTGGCCTGGAACCTCGTCAACCTCGCGGTGGTGTGCTGGCTGATGATGCGGGCGCGGCGTCGGCCGATCGGGCCAGAGTCGGCGGCGGCCGTCTGACGCAGGCTATCCATCCCCGTCACGCTTGACGCCGATGCCTCGCGCATCCGATGTCCGCGCAACCATAACCTCCGAGGATACGTCCATGCTTCGCACCACCATCGCCGGCAGCCTGCCCAAGCCGACCTGGCTCGCCGAGTCCGAGCGACTCTGGGCGCCGTGGAAGCTGGAAGGGGTGGCGCTGCAGGAGGGCCGGCGCGATGCGACGATCCTGGCGGTGAAGCTGCAGGAGGATGCCGGCATCGACATCGTCGGCGACGGCGAGCAGGCGCGGGTGCATTTCGTCCACGGCTTCCTGGCCAATCTCGACGGCATCGACTTCGACAAGAAGACGATCATGGGCATCCGCAACAACCGCTACGAGGCGGAGGTGCCGACGGTCACCGGCGCGATCCGCCGCAAGGGGCCGGTCCACAGCATGGAGGCCAAGGCCGCCCGGGCGCATACGACCCGCAAGCTGAAGTTCACGCTGCCGGGGCCGATGACGATCGTCGACACCATCGCCGACGAGCACTATGGCCGCCGCGAGGACCTCGCCATGGCCTTCGCCGCCGTGCTGAACGAGGAGGCGCATGAGCTGCAGGCGCTGGGCGTCGACGTCATCCAGTTCGACGAGCCCGCCTTCAACGTCTACATGAAGGAGGTGCCGGACTGGGGCATCGCCTGCCTCGAGCGCGCCGCGCAGGGGCTGACCGCGACCACCGCCGTTCACATCTGCTACGGCTACGGGATCAAGGCCAATATCGACTGGAAGGCGACGCTCGGCGAGGAGTGGCGCCATTACGAGCAGACCTTCCCGGCGATCGCGAAGAGCTCGATCCAGCAGGTCTCGCTGGAGTGCCGCAACTCCAAGGTGCCGCTCGACCTGATCAAGCTGCTCGACGGCAAGGACGTGCTGGCTGGCGCGATCGACGTCGCCTCCAACACGGTCGAGACGCCCGAGGAGGTCGCCGCGACGATCCGCGCGGCGCTGGCCTTCGTCGCGCCCGAGAAGCTCTTCCCCTGCACCAATTGCGGCATGGCCCCGATGTCGGCCGAGGTCGCCTATGGCAAGCTTGCGGCGCTGTCGGCCGGTGCGGCGCTGGTGCGCAAGGAGCTCGGCGCGGCCTGAAGTCGAGCGGTTCCCGTCAACGCTCCGATCCATCTGGCGCAGGCGCGGTGGCGCGTGCTCCAATGGCCGGGGATTCGACGGGGGGTGAGCGCATGACGAAAGAAGCGGGCGTGGCGCAGGACGAGGCGCCGCGTGGCAACCTGACGGTGCGCATCAATGCGATGCCGGCCGACACCAACGCGAATGGCGACATCTTCGGCGGCTGGGTGATGTCGCGAATGGACGCCGCCGGCGGCATCGCCGGCGTCGACCGGGCGCAGGGCCGTGTCGTCACCATTGCGGTGGATGCGATGACCTTCATCCGGCCCGTGAAGGTCGGCGACGTGCTCAGCGTCTATACCGAGGTCGAGTCCGTCGGCCGGACCTCGATGAAGATCCATGTCGAGGCCTGGGCGCGGCGCTTCCGCACCATGATCCACGAAAAGGTCACCGACGCGACCTTCACCTTCGTCGCGATCGACGAGGAGGGGCGCCCGCGCCCGGTGCCTCGATCCGTCGAAACGCCCTAGGGCGCTTCCTCGGCCCGTCTGAAACGCAGAGACTCGTCGCGCTGCTTGGATGGCTGGCAGGCCATGCGAGACCCAGCATTCAGTCCGGCGTGACGCAAGGTCTGGAGGACTTTGAGTGGTAATGGTTCCGGCGCGGACCTCATTCCGAGCCGCCGCGCCGAAAATGCCAAAAAACTAACGAACGCTGAATCGTCGGAATCACGGCTGATTCAGAAGAATCCAGTCACTTAACCCTTCGTTAGGTGCGTCCCCTTCATCCTTCCGGTCAGCTGGCCTAACCCGACTGACAACGGAAGAGAAACATTTGGGGGAAACCGTTTCATGACCACTCGTCGTGACGTCCTGACTGGTCTTGCCTGCGCCTCCACTGCCTCCCTGCTGCCCGCTCGCGCTTTCGCCGATCCCGGCGTCATGGCCGACAAGATCATCCTCGGCCAGGCGGCCGTCTTCGAAGGCCCTGCCAGTGCGCTGGGGCTCGGCATGCGCGATGGCCTGACCGCCGCTTTCGCCGAAGCCAATGCCAAGGGCGGCGTCGCCGGGCGCAAGATCGAACTTCTGACGCAAGACGATGGCTATGAGCCCGGCAAGTCGATCGAGGCGACCAAGGCGCTGATCGCCAAGGACGTCTTCGCCTTGGTCGGCCCGGTCGGCACGCCGACGTCGATGGCCGCCCACCCGATCGCAAAGGAAGCCGGCCTGCCCTTCATCGGCGCTTTCACCGGCGCCGAGGGCTTGCGCGATCCCTATCTGCCGCATGTCGTCAATGTGCGCGCCTCCTATTTCCAGGAGACCGAGGTCTGGATCGAGCGCCTCGTCAAGGACAAGGGCTTCTCCAAGATCGCGATCTTCTATCAGGACGATGCCTTCGGCCGGGCCGGTCTGGCCGGCGTCAAGAAGGCGATGGATGCGCGCAAGATGAGCCTGGTCGCCGAAGGCACCTTCGAGCGCAACACGGTCGCGGTCCGGTCCGCCCTGCTCGAGATCCGCAAGGCCAATCCCGAAGCCGTGGTGATGGTCGGCCCCTACAAGCCCTGCGCCGAGTTCATCAAGCTGTGCAAGCAGGTGAAGTTCGCGCCGGTCTTCATGAACATCTCCTTCGTCGGCTCCGATGCACTGGCCGCCGAGCTCGGCGATGCGGGCGCCGGCGTCTACGTCACGCAGGTCGTGCCGTTGCCGACGGACGCTTCGATCCCCGTGGTGAAGGCCTACCAGGCGGCGCTGGCCGCCAGCGACGCCAAGGACAAGAAGCCGGGTTTCGTCTCGCTGGAGGGTTATCTCGTTGGCCGCACCGTCGTCGCCGCTCTCGAGAAGGCCGGCAAGAATCCGACGCGCAAGGCCTTGATGGAGGCCCTGACCAACGGCTCCTACGACTTCGGCGGCTTCAAGATGACCTTCGGCCCCAATGACAACCGCGGTTCCGACGACGTCTATCTGACGGTGATCGGATCGGACGGTACCTTCAAGGCGGTCAGCTCCCTGTCCGCCTGAGCCGCATCCGCCGCGTCGCAATTCGGAGAACGACATGAGGAAGGCCAAGAAGCCGGCGCGCCCGCGTGCGCCGCTGCGCGTCGGCATCGCCGCCCGCATCTACGCCGCGCTCGGCGCCTTGACGACGCTGACGATCGTCGCTTCGGCGGTGGCCTGGCTGTCCTATGACCGGATCAGCGCCACCGTCGGCGAAATGGTCGAGCACAAGATGCCGACTGTGGAAATGGTGCTCGAGCTCTCCCAGGTCGCGACGCAATCGACAGCGCTGGCGCCGCGCTTTCTGAACGTGCAGACCGTACAGCAGCGCGCCCGCCTGACCACCGAGCTGGACACGATCGAGGCACGGCAATTCGAGCTCGTGCGGACGGTGGGCAAGATCGCCGGCGTCGACATGAAGCCGGTTCAAAAGGCGCTCGACGACCTGTCCCTGCGGATCAACGACATCAATGATCTGACCGGCACGAGGCTGCGCAATTCCGCCCAGATGGCGTCGGCGCTCGAACAGCTGAGCAAGGCGCGCGAAGATTTCGTCAAGGTCGTCGGCGGGGAGGCGGATGAGCGGCAGTTCAACGTCGTGCTCGGCATCGAGAGCGTGAAGGGGCTGGACGGCGCGCAGCTCGACGAGGCGCTGAAGACCGTCAACGATCTCGAATTCCCCGCCTTCGATCTGGCGCGCAAGCTGGAAGCGCAGGTCAACGAGCTGATCGGGCTCTTGCGCGAGGTCGGCCAGATCGCGGATCAGTCGCTGCTTGGCCTCGCGCGCGAACGCCTCAACGCCGTCGTGCTGCGGATCGAGAAGGACATGGCCGCCGCCGACAAGATCAAGCCCAACGACGCACGCAACCGCGTGATCGACTCGGTCATTGCCCTCGGCGAAGGGCCGCGCGGCGTGGTGGCGCTGCGCCAGCGGGATATCGAAACGCAGGACGCGATCAACGCCCGCGTCGTCGATATCGACCAGGCCGCGGCGACCTTGCGGGCGGAGATCGACAAGCTTGTTGCCTCGGCCCGCTCCGGCGCCGTTGCCGCGAATGCCTCGACGGCGAGCCTGATCGAGCAGAGCAAGATCTGGCTCGGCGCCATCGGCGTCGGCTCGCTGCTGATCGCGCTCGTGCTGTCCCTGCTCTACGTCCGTCCTGCGATCATCGGCCGGCTGAACCGTCTGTGGGCGGCGACGCGGGCGATCGCGGATGGCGCGCTGGAGACGGTGGTCGACATCAAGGGCAATGACGAGATCTCCGACATCTCGAAGAGCGTGCTGCTGTTCCGCGACAATGCGGTGGCGCTGCGCGAGGCGGAGAGCGCCAAGATCGCCGACCAGGCGCGGGCGCAGGAGCAGCGCCGCGAGATGATGGCGGAGCTGGGCGCGGCCTTCGGCGAGGTCGTGGCGGCGGCCGCTGCCGGCGACTTCAGCCTGCGCGTCCAGGCGAACTTTGCCGACGCCGAGCTGAATGCGCTCGCGGGCTCGGTCAACGAACTGCTGGAGACGGTGCAGGGTGGCCTGTCCGAGACCTGTGAGGTTCTGGCGGAGCTGTCGGCGGGGCATCTCTCGACCCGCATCGAGGGGATGTATCAGGGCGCCTTCGCCGAACTGAAGAACGGCACGAATGCGCTGGCCGAGGAGTTCGAGAGCACGCTCGCCAAGCTGTCGGAGACGGTCGCGGCGGTGCGCAGCGCGACGACCGAGATCCTCGACGGCGTCACCGATCTGGCCGAGCGCACCAGCGAGGAGAGCAACGCCGTCTCGATGGCGACCAACCAGCTTGGCGCCTTCGCCGGCACCGTCAAGAAGACGGCGAGCGAGGCGGCCCAGGCGACCGGCATGGCCGAGGGCGCCGAGAGCCAGGCGCAGCAGGGCGAGAAGGTCGTGGCGTCGGCGCTCGAAG
>NZ_JBHSLU010000124.1:0-4786 GCF_042655245.1 Allobosea massiliensis
CCGGCGACTCACTGACCGCGATCCTCGAGGCCTCGCGCAAGGTGGCGGCGACCATCGCCGACATCTCCGCGGCCGGCGGGGAACAGGCGAACGGAATCGATGAGATGAGCCAGACCGTCGCCCATCTCGACGAGATGACCCAGTCCAACGCCGCCCTCGCCGAGGAAAGCGCCGCCTCGGCCAACGCCCTGGCCGACCGCATCGCCCAGCTCAACGGCCTCGTCGCGGGCTACCGCACTGAGGCAGGCGGCACGGCCGCGGCCGGCACCGCCGGGGCGCTGCAGCGCCAGGTCCAGGCCGCCTTTGCCGGGCCGCGTTCCGCCCGGCCGTCTGCGCCTTCCGCGCGCCCGGCACCGCCTCCGATGAAGAAGGCCGTCAACGCGCACGCGTCCGGCTGGGACGAGTTCTGACCGGAGGGCAGCTTCCCTCGCTACGGAACGAGAGGCTGCCGCCACCGCGCGTTCCCCGCCACGGCGTCGCTCGGTCGCCCGCATCCCGATTTTGATATGCGTCAAAATTCTCGGACAGCGAGTGTGTCAATTATTTGATGCAGTCGCTGGAGGGGCAGATGCGGATCGTCCTGGTTCATCCGAACTACCATTCCGGCGGCGCCGAGATCGCCGGAAACTGGCCACCCGCCTGGGTCGCCTATCTGTCCGGCCATCTGAGAGACGCCGGCTTCGACGACATCGCCTTCATCGATGCGATGACCAACCATCTCAGCGATGAGGCGTTGCGGGCCCGCCTGGCCGAACTCCAGCCCGACGTCGTCGGTACCACCGCGATCACGCCCTCGATCTACAAGGCTGAGGAGGTGCTGAAGATCGCCTCGGAGGTGGTGCCCCATGCCGTCCGGGTGCTCGGCGGCATCCACGCCACCTTCATGTACAAGCAGGTCCTTTCCGAAGCACCCTGGGTCGACGTCATCGTCCGCGGCGAGGGCGAGGAGATCTTCCGCGACCTGATCCGGACGGTCGCGGCGGGCCAGTGGCCGGCGGGACGGGCTCAGATCAAGGGCCTCGCCTTCCGGGATGGCGAGCGGATCGTCGCCACGGCGGCCGCCGCCACGGTCAAGGAGCTCGATGCGATCAATCCGGACTGGTCGCTGCTCGAATGGTCGAAATACATCTATGTGCCGCTCGGGGTCCGCGTCGCAATCCCCAACATGGCGCGCGGTTGTCCCTTCACCTGCTCCTTCTGCTCGCAATGGAAATTCTGGCGCGACTATCGCGTGCGCAATCCGGTCAAGGTCGTCGACGAGATCGAGAAGCTCGTCAACGAGCAGCAGGTCGGCTTCTTCATCCTCGCCGACGAGGAACCGACGATCAACCGCAAGAAATTCATCCAGTTCTGCGAAGAACTGATCCGGCGCGGCCTGCCCGACAAGGTCAAATGGGGCATCAACACCCGCGTCACCGACATCTACCGCGACCGCGATCTCCTCTCCTTCTACCGCAAGGCCGGCCTCGTCCATGTCAGCCTCGGCACGGAAGCCGCGGCCCAGCTGAAGCTCGACCAGTTCAACAAGGAGACCAAGGTCGAGGAGAACAAGGAAGCGATCCGCCTCCTGCGCGAGGCCGACATCTTCACCGAGGCGCAGTTCATCGTCGGCCTCGACAACGAAACGCCGGAGACGCTGGAAGAAACCTTCCAGATGGCCTGGGACTGGCAACCCGACCTCGCCAACTGGGCCATGTACACGCCCTGGCCCTTCACGCCCCTGTTCCAGGAGCTGAAGGAGAAGGTCGAGATTTTCGACTTCTCGAAATACAACTTCGTCACGCCGATCATGGCGCCCGAGGCGATGACGCGCGGCGAACTGCTCAACGGCGTGATGAAGAACTACCGCCGCTTCTATTCCCGCAAGGCCCTGTTCCATTATCCGTGGCGCGGCACCGGCTTCCGACGGCGTTATCTGCTCGGCTGTCTCAAGGCCTTCCTCAAGGCCGGCTTTGCGCGGACCTTCTACGACCTCGGCAAGGCCGGCTACTGGGGCCCGCAATCGAAGGAGAAAGTGAACTTCAACTTCGATCGCACGCGCAGGATCGCCCCGGCCCAGATGGACGACTGGGAGGCCGCCGCCGACCGCGCCTCGCAGGCCCGTGCCCGGCGCGAATCGCGTCAGCCTCTGGTCGCCTGCGGCGGCAGCACCGCCCAGCTCGATGAGCAGCCGCCCCTGCCCGATGCCACGCCGAGGCCCGCCGGCGCGGCGCCGTCGCCATGCTGAGCGCCGGCCTGGCCTTCGCCTCGGCGGTCGATGCGCGGGGGGAAGCCGGGCTCGTCGGCCCCAATGCCGTGATCCAGCTCGCCGAGGCGCTGCGGGCGGCACCCGACGCCCCCGGCCTGGCCGAGCATGTCTTCGGCCGGGCCGGGTACGCCCGCCTGCTGCGATCGCCCCCCACCGACATGATCGACGAGGCGATCGCCGCCCGCCTCTTCGCGACGCTCTGGCGCGAAATGCCGGCTGCCAGCGCCGCCGCCATCGCCCATGAGGCCGGCCGCCGGACCGGCGCCTATGTCCTGGCCCACCGCATCCCGCCGCTCGCACGGCTGCTCCTGCGGACCCTCCCGCCCCGCCTCGCCGCGCCGCTGCTGCTGCGGGCCATCGCCAGGCACGCCTGGACCTTCGCGGGCTCGGGCAGGTGCCGCACCGCCTCGGGCCCGCCCTGCCTCGTCACCATCGCACGCAACCCGCTCGCCATGCCGGGCGGCGCCTGGCATGGCGGCGTCTTCGAATGCCTGTTCCGGTCGCTGGTCAGCCGCAGCGCCAGCGTTCGCCATGCCGAGGTTTCGGGCGACGGCGGGCCCGTCTGCCGCTTCGAGATCGACATCGCGCCCCCCGCCGGCCCGGCGGGCTTCCCGCGGCAGCCGACGCGCGACCCGGCCTAGTCTCAACCGGGCTTTCATCCCAGCCGAAATCCCCGCCCGCGCTCGCACGCAGGCGTCAACAACGAGGCGCGTGGGTAGAAATCTGCATCCGTTGAGCCAGGATGCGGCGCGGATGGATTGAGCCACCATCCGCACGCCCCGTGGCGCTCCGCTTGTCGGCGTTTTTCGTCTCCGGGCCGCGCTTATCGGGTCGAAGGCCAGCCTCCGCCGCGAGCCCTCGGGCGCCAGTTCCCCTCATCGGGTTGTCGCGCCGTCCGGCATGGGACGAAGGCGTGATGCCAGCAACCGTTCCAGCGAGCTCCTCGCACAGGGGCCGTAGTACCCCCAGGGCGGTGCCCCGAAGCCTCCCGAGTGCGGGGTGCAAACCCGCCCGCAGGCGCCGCGCTCATCCCCACCAACGGCTTGCCTTCCGGATGGCTGCCCCTCGGGGACGAGGTGGGGGCAGATTAAGGGCGGTGTGGAGAGCGGGGATTACGAGAGTTTGTCATCCCCGCAATGGGGCACGACAACGGAGCGCCGCCATGACTGAGGACGGCCACGGCGATAAACGAACCGAAGCTTCAGGCCGGTTCGCCGCTGCCAGCCTTCCGGCGTGATCCCTTCGCGTGAACCCGTGGCGCTCCGTCCGCTCTTGCCGGCAGCGGCGGTCGGGATCGCCAGGAACAGGCCACGCGCCGAGCGGATCACCACACCACGGTCAAAGGAATCGATGATGTTCGGCGCGCGCGACCAGACAGAGGCTGCGGCTTCGGCGCTCTCGCCCACCTCGGGGAAGGTCTTTCCCCGCCGTGTCCGCGACAGCCGTTCACCGAGCCCGGCCGCGACGAAATCCTCGCGGAGATCCTGCTTCAGGCCATCGGCAGCGTCGCGCATCCCCGATGAGACCGCGCGCTCGATATCCTTCTCGGTTTCAGCTAGCGCGTTGCCGAGATCGGGACGCTGGAACGTGAAGCGCATTACAGCTGACCGTTGCCTTGATTTCTCAACATCCCGCGCGACATGCGTGGCAACTAGAGTGCTGACCTGCATCCTGATCTTGTCAGTATGTCGGAATTCCCGCCATATTGGGGACAGAAAACTGGTGCCTGAGCCTAAGCGAAGAGAAATCTATAGAGCATTTGGGTGGGATATGAAAGAGACCCGAGAAGAATACGAGGCACGGAAAGAACGCGAATACGAAGAATTCATGGATCGCGAGCGCGAACGTGAAAATAATAGGTATGCAAAGCAGCGGCTCGTTTCTCGCGCCGAGTCAATTTCGGGCACCACTGATTTCAAATCGGGCTCTGCAGAAATGCACGAGCTGATGCAGGAATGGAAATCAATCGGTTCCGCAGGGAAAGACAACAATGACGAACTGTGGGCCGATTTCCAAAGCGCTCGTCAGAAATTCTTTGATCGGCGCGAGGAAGCAAAGGAGCGGCGTGAGCGTGAGATGGAGAAAAGCCGCTCCACGAAACAGGGGATTGTCTCCCGGGCTCGCTCTGTCTCGCGAACAAATGACTTCAAATCTGGAAGCGCCGAATTTGCTGATCTCCGCGAGGAATGGAAAGCCGCAGGTTTCTCAGGAAGGGAATCCGAGGACGATCTTTGGAATCAATTCCAAGCGGCGCAGAAGGAGTTCTACGAACGGCGTGATGCCGCGCGCGAGAAGCGGAACCAAGAGTTAGAAAGAAATAGAAGTGCCAAGAGAAGCATTGTTAATCGTGCAAAATCTCTTTCTTCCAGTACGGATTTTCGTACGACAGCGTCCGAATTTTCCGATTTGCGCCAGGAATGGAAGGGCATCGGTTTTTCAGAGCCCGTCCCGAAAGGGTTGAGCGACTGGGGCACTCGTGATTCCAAGGGGTTGTTCAGGCCATCTTGGAGCGAGCGATGTGGACCCCAGCCACTCGCC
>NZ_JBHSLU010000125.1:0-1384 GCF_042655245.1 Allobosea massiliensis
AGTAAATAGATCGAGGCCAGTTCCCGGGCGGCCTGTCTCAAACACAGATCGACCGTTTGGTAGGCTGGCGCCGTGAGGTGCCCGGTGCGGTCTGACCCGCACTCCGATCGACCCGCCAGTGTCTTTCCCTGGACCTGTCGGCCGCCCGGGAACGCCTTGCGGTGAGGGCTCGCCTCGCCGTTGCCTGTGACCCGAGAAGGGCCTGACCATCCGGTCACGTTACTGTCCTGTCCATGCAGCCGGTGCTGGCGAAGCCGTTTGGTGATCGAGCCAGGAGGACAGCATGGCCATTGAGGACGATGCGAAGGCCCGCGCGGTGGTCGGCGGCGTGGACACGCACAAGGATCTGCACGTCGCAGCCGTCGTCGATGAGCAGGATCGCGTTCTCGAGACGCGATCGTTCGCCACCACGCGGCAGGGGTATCGACAGATGCTCGCCTGGATGCGGTCCTTCGGCGACCTCCAGCGCATCGGCGTCGAGTCGACCGGCAGCTATGGCGCGGGCCTGTTGCGCTTCATGCAGCAGGCCGGTGTAACCGTTCTGGAGGTGACGGCTCCCGATCGGCAAGATCGCCGGAAGCGCGGCAAGAACGATGATCTCGACGCGCAGAATGCCGCGCACGCCGCCTTTGCAGGTAATCGAACCGTCACGCCGCGCAGCCGCGATGGAATGATCGAAGCGCTGCGTGTCCTTGTCGCCTGCCGCAAGACGGCGGTGACGGCGCGACGGATTGCGCTGCAGATGATCCACAACACGATCGTCGCGGCGCCAGACGGACTGCGCGATCTGCTGCGCGACATGACCCGAATGCAGCTCGTTCGAACTCTGGCTGCATGGCGCCCTGATCTGACGAGCTACCGCGAGATCGAGGCTGCTTATCGGATAGCGCTCAAATCGCTTGCCCGCCGATATCTCGAACTGCACGACGAGATCGCGGACCTCGATACCATGATCGCCGCCATCGTCGACGAGCTGGCGCCCAATCTCGTGACGCGCAACTCGATCGGTCACACCGGCGCCGCACAGCTGTTGCTCACCGCCGGCGGCAATCCCGACCGCATGCGATCAGAAGCCAGCTTCGCCGCCCTCTGCGGCGTCAGTCCTGTTCCCGCATCTTCCGGCAAGACGGTCCGACATCGCCTGAACCGTGGCGGCGATCGCGCAGCCAACAGCGCGTTGCACATCATCGCCATCGGGAGATTGCGCACCGACCAGAAGACGAAGGATTACGTCGCTCGCCGCGTCGCCGAGGGTCATTCCAAGCTCGACGCCATACGGGCTATCAAGCGCTACCTTGCTCGCGAGGTCTTCGCCCTCATCATGCAGCGCCAGAAGGAAATCAACGCGACACGTATCGCTGCTTGACAAACAGAAGGGCGTCCA
>NZ_JBHSLU010000126.1:0-2137 GCF_042655245.1 Allobosea massiliensis
CCCATCGTCAGCCTGCCAGCCGGGGCCGCCTGACCAGCCCGGCCAAAGCCGGCATCGTGGTTGCTCCGCGAAGCTACACCACCATCAGGGACACGACCCGATGCTCACGGGCAAGCTCCGTCTCAAACAGGAAAACATGAGGGATCCTCGCCGCGTCTTGACCGGGTCGGAAAGCAGGGAAGCTACGTTTGGACCATTCTAGCTCCCTTTTCCCTCGCGCCCCCCGATGACTGTTCCCGACACGGATGCCGGCCAGGATCGCGGCGGGTCGGCCGAACGCCTGCAAGGGATGTTGCATGGCTCCGAGATTCCGAACGGGGAGATATTTTCCCCTCGCGCCTCTCTTCCATGGAAAGCCGACTCCTGTCTTGTTGGCCAGGTTCACGCGCGAGGCCATCGCATTCCCTCGCGCCTTCATTCTTCGGGGGGCCGCCAAACCTGGACGCTAACGCTCGCTATCTGATCATCCACCACCACCGCCCACCCCCTTCAGGGGTGGGCGGTGGTGGTGGATGTCTCGATGCGATCTTGGTCGTGGCTGCCGAGCGGCCCCTCGGCACCATACGGGCCAACCGCAGCGACCCCGCCGAGCCGCTCATCGATCATCGCGCGCATGAGCGTCGCGCTCCCGAGCGAGCCTGGGAGTCGGGGACGATCATCGTACCAGATCAGTCGGAAGGCTATGCAGCCTTCCGACTGATCTATCTGTTGGCAGAAACCCTGACGCCGCCAACGGAAGATTCTGTTTGACGGGAGCGCGAGGGAAGGATGGCAGTCCGGGACGTTACCGTGAACGGTTATCAGTCGCAGTCCAACGACAGAGGCGGCGGAAGGCGCGGCTTTTCCTCACCGTGGCTGACGCCGCGCGAGTATGGGCGCGAGGAAGAAGAGACCCCGCCATGAATGTCTCTGGGGGGACAGGCCGTCTCCGCCAGAGAAGCCGGGCTGTTCTGGCGGAGCCTCGCTCCCGCCCGGCGTACAGGGCCGAGCGGGAGCGAGCGCGCATTCACGGCGACGGCGCCGCCTCCAGGCCGGCCTCGCTCTCATCCTTGGAAGGTAGCAAGGCTGCCGGAGCCAGCGAGCCTGCCGCCGACGCGTAGATTCCCACGGGTCTTACGCAATCGCGCTTGCGACCGTTCTTGCCCGGCCTGTTATAAATCTCGATGACGCGGGTGCGCAGCATCAGGTCAATGACGCTCTCGATGTCCTTCCTGTGGATCTTGCCGTCGGCTCCGAGTTCCTCGGCAATCGCATATCCGAACCAGTCAGGAGAGTTGGCGCTGTAGACATACTGCGTCTCGAGGCTGGCAAGCGCGTCCAGCGCCGCCGAGACGATGTCATCGAGCCCGTACTGCTCGATCTCCGGGGCGAACGGCTCGACCACGCCGACGATGTCGCCGGGATTCTTCGGATCGGGATCGTTCCCGATCGCTACCGAGGAGAGCTTGACGTAGTTGGCGGCGCTCTCGCCCGAGTTGTTCTGCTTGGTCGCCCTGATCGCCACATAGCGCTGGGCACCGCCATCCCTGACTCCGAGCCTCTCGGTGTCCTTGGTGCCCATCTGCGAGAGGTTGCGGACATACCGCGCGGCCGCTGCAAGCGAACTCGCTCCGCGGCTGGCGTCGGCGCTGTCGCTGCTGCCGCCCTTTGAGGCATGGTGCACGAGGTGGACGGCGCATTTGCCCTGCTCGGCGATCCGCGCCCAGGCCTTCACCATCATGTCGATGCCAGTGTTGTCGTTCTCAGAGACCGAGTGGGTCGAGATGAACGGATCGACGATGATGACGTCGATCTTGCCAGCGATGCTGTCGACGAGGCTCCGGACCAACTGCTCGTTAACCTCCAGCCGCGCCTTGTCCGTTCCGCTGGAGAGGTTGATGCGGCTTGCGCTGCGTCCCGAGTTCACGAACAGCCGCCCCTTCAACGCTTCGTGGTCGAGCTTCTGCGCCATGGCCGCCGCCTTGATCCGGCGGTCGATCTCGTCAATCGGCTCCTCGCCGTTGTAGATCCACACCCGCAGCGGCTGGAGAGGCTTCTCTGTCAACGGCGGTCGGATTCCAGGCCATCGTGGCGGAGTAAAAGCAGGCCACTGGCGTTGGTGAGCGGCGGATATGGCGAGGGCCCCGATCGGGGCCCT